>CAYNDU010000654.1:0-2957 GCA_964395615.1 uncultured Pirellulaceae bacterium
GAAGCGACGCGCCAAACAGAACCGCAGTCCGAGCCAGCTGACGGCGGATGAAATGGCCGGCGAGTTGGACCAGAACGTTCAACGGATGGCTGAGTTTCAGGAGGATGCGGCCGGCGAGAACGACGTACGGCAGCGATTGGCTGAACTCGTGGATCAATTGCAGGCCAAACGCCAGGAGCAGTCACTGGAAATCGTCGCATTCGGCACGATTTCGAGTGGCAAATCTTCCCTGCTCAATGCGTTGGCCGGGCGGGACGTGTTCCGAACCGATGCCAAAGGCGGCACGACGTTGAGCCGCAACGAGATTCCGTGGCCGGGAAAGGATGAGGTCCGACTGGTCGATACGCCAGGTCTGGGTGAAGTGGACGGCGCCGCGCAGGGCCAGGTCGCCGCCGAAGCGGCTCGGGACGCGGACCTCGTCTTGCTGGTCGTAGACGGACCGCTACGTCAATCGGAATTCCAATTGCTTGGCCACCTGGGAGACATGGAAAAACGCGTCCTTATCTGCTTGAACAAGGCCGACTGGTACGACGACTCCGAGCGGCAAAAACTGTTGGAACAGTTGGCCGAACAAGTTCGAAAATACGTACAGCCTGCGGACATCGTGGCCGTTCGGTCGCGAGCGGCACGTCGACCGCAAGTACGTGTGAATCCCGACGGCCGGCAGCAAGAGAAGTGGGTCGAAGTCCCTCCCGATATCGGGCCGTTGGCCGGCAGGATGTTGAAGGTCATTCAACGCGATGGAAGTGACCTGCTCTTGGCGAATTTGCTGATGCAGTCGCGAGGACTGGTCCATGATGCTCGCGCCCAGGTACAACAGAGCCTTGATCGACGAGCCTGGGAGTTGGTCGATCGTTACATGTGGGCGGCCGGTGGTGCGGCCGCCGTCAGTCCACTGCCTTTGCTGGACCTCGCGGCCGGCAGTGCCGTATCGGTAAAGATGGTGTTGGAGTTATCGCACGTCTACCGGCAGGAAGTCGACCTGCAGGTGGTCGTCAACCTGCTGGGCGAGTTGGGCAAGAACCTGATCGGGATCCTGGGCGTCAGTGCCGCCACGCCGGCCGTCGCGACCGGGGTCGCTTCCCTGTTAAAGACGGTCCCTGGCGCCGGGACGATTGCCGGCGGGGCACTGCAGGGAATCGTCCAGGCCTTGATCACGCGTTGGATCGGGGCCGTCTTTATCGTCTATTTCCAACAGGAAATGAAGACGCCCGAGGGCGGCCTGGCCGGGCTCGCTCGCCAACAATGGCAGCACGTGACATCCGCTCAGGAATTGCGTAAGCTGCTGCAGTCCGCTCGGCAACATCTTGGCCGGTCATCCGGTGATGGCGGTCAGGACGATGGCGGTCAGGACGATGGCGATCAGGACGATCGACCGTAGTGGTACCGGCCGGTGATCCTCAGTCCGCTCGGAACGACGGCCCTCCGAACGGTCGTCGGAGGGTAACGGGTCGACGCTTGGAAATGAGTCAAACGAGGACGGTCCTTTTCTCTAGATCGGCACGCAAGGTGGAACAGGCAAACGACAATCGCGCAAGTGGCGATCGGGTTGACGTGACCGGCGACAAGCATTTTCAGAGAGCCGTCGCGTCGCTGGAACACACCATGGACAAGCTCCGTGGTTGCTCGACCCAAGAAAAAGACCAATTGCGGGGCGACCTCCACGAGTTGCAGGAGATGCTGGTCAAGTTGACCAAGGGTCGCGTGGAAATCGCGGTGTTCGGCGAGATCAGCACGGGCAAATCGGCGATCATTAATGCGCTCGTGGGTCAGGTCGTGACCGAAGTCGATGTCCAAGGCGGTTGGACCAAAGAGATCTGGAAGGTCCCCTGGGAAGGAGCCGGCTATTGTGTGCCGGGGCTGGCCGATTCGCAGATTGTGCTGGTCGATACGCCGGGACTCAACGAAGTGGGCGGGCAGGGCCGCGCGGAGATGGCCGGCCAGGCAGCTGCTCGAGCCGATCTGATCCTGTTCGTGACCGATTCCGATCTGAACGAAACAGAATTCTCCGCACTCCATGAACTGGCCGCGGTCCACAAACCGATGATCCTGGTTCTGAACAAGATCGATCTCTACACTCCCGATCAGCGCCGGCGACTGCTGGAGGTGCTGCGAGACGAACGAACGGCTCAGCTCGTGCCGCCCGATCAGACGGTGACGGCTGCCGCGGATCCGAGGGAGACCGAATACGTCATCGAAGCGGCCGATGGGACGCAACGCCGTGAATGGCGCACCCCTGAGCCGGAAGTCGAACAGCTCAAGGCGGCGATTCTGGAATTGCTGGCTCGCGAGGGTAAAGGACTGCTGGCGTTGAATGCCGCGATGTATGCGGCAGACAAGTCTGACCGGATCGCGACGATCAGAATTCAACTCCGTGACCGGCAGGCCAACCACGTGATTCTCAGCTATGCCACGCTGAAATCGATCGCCGTCGGATGGAACCCGGTGGCGGTGACCGATGTGCTCGGTGGAGCGGCCGTCGACGTCGCCATGGTTGTCACGCTGGCCCACATCTACGGCTTGGAAATGTCAATGGTCCACGCACAAGGGTTGGTCAAGTCCATCGTGAAGGCCGCCGGCTGGGTCATGCTCGGCGATCTCACAACCAGCGTCTTGTCCTCCGCCTTCAAGGGTCTGACCTTCGGGTACGGTACCGTATTGACCGCCTTGCCTCAAGGTGCCGCGGCCGGATACGGATCGTACGTTGTTGGAAAAGCCGCGAAATACTATTTCGAACATGGCGCGTCGTGGGGCGGCGAGGCGCCCAAGACGGTCGTCCGACGGATCCTCAACCAGACCGACAAGACGTCCGTCGTCCAACAACTCAAACAGCAGATCCGCGACCGACTTCACCAAAACCCCCACGCCGAACGGAACCGTTCCTAGCCCCCCGCCGCCGGTCCGCCCGAAACGGGCCCCGTCCGATGCCGTTTTGAACGCCGTTTTGAACGCCGTTT
>CAYNDU010000655.1:0-2957 GCA_964395615.1 uncultured Pirellulaceae bacterium
GGACAACCCGTCTCCTACGGGCAAGGCTGCCCGTAGGTACGGGGACGCGTGTACCAGCTTCGTTGCCACGGGCAGCTTGCCCGTGGTAGGCGCTGTAAGACCGCTTGCCGATGGAAATCGCACGAAGTACGAACAGCGCAGACGCTGCCGAATCGCCTGACACCCCTGGGGTTTCGCCCGATTCGAGTCGTCCGTCTATCGGGAAATTGGAAGAGTGACCCGGGTCATTTAACTGACGTGCGATGTCTGGTAGGGCTGGAACTGGGCCGCTATGGTACGGTGTAGCGGCCAACGCTACTTCCGGCGCTCGGATTGGCGTCTCTTGTCGAGTGGGCATGCCGGACGGACGTTTCCTCGCGACGCAAAGGCGCCGCGGACAAGCCAGGCCCTCGTCGGGAGACGCACGCCGCAAATCTCGATCAAGGTTTGGGCGGGCTTCCATCGAGACAAAGTGAGAGTGACTGGAACGATGAACGAACCGTCGAAGACGAGCGACTCGGCCAAGATACTTCCGCAACAGCCGGTCGATCGAGTTCTCGCTCCACTTACACGGTTCTTGCACGTTGAGGCGGCCAGCGGGATCGTGCTGCTGATCTGCACCGTGACCGCCCTCGTTCTGGCAAACTCGCCCTGGTCGGAGGGCTTCCTGCGTTTTTGGAGGACGCCGATCGGGTTTGAGTTCGGATCGTTCCAGATGCGTCATAGCCTCCGGCACTGGATAGACGACGGGTTGATGGCGATTTTCTTCTATGTCATCGGTCTGGAGGTCAAACGCGAGTTGATCACCGGCGAGTTGCGAGACATAAGGCGGGCGGCGTTGCCAATCGCCGCGGCGATTGGCGGGATGCGGGCGCCGGCCATTGCCTACCTGGTTTTTCAATTCGGCGAACCGGGTCAACACGGTTGGGGCATACCGATGGCAACTGATATTGCGTTTGTCGTCGGTTGCATGGCATTACTCGGTCCAAGAATCCCCCACGGTTTGCGAGTCATGTTATTGTCGTTGGCGATTGCCGACGACATCGGCGCCATACTCGTGATCGCCATCGGATATACCGAGACGATTCACTTTTCCTACCTGGCTGGAGGAGCCGCCTGCATCGCAGCCATTGTCGTTCTCGGACGACTGGGCGTGAGGAGCTTTCCCCTATATGCCGTGTTGGGCGCCCTGGTCTGGTACGCCTTTCACGAATCGGGCGTTCACGCCACGATCGCCGGCGTCATCCTGGGTCTCATGACACCGGCACGGAGCTTTGTGGACGTAGGAGTGTTCGGGAGCATATTGCAGCGAGCCGGCAACGTCTTTGAGGGGGGAGAATGGGATTCGGAGGCCCATCGTGCCGAGAAGATACGTCGTTTTCGGTGGGCAGCGCGCGAGACGATCTCGCCCCTGGAGTACCTGGAACATACGCTGCACCCGTGGGTCGGATTCGTAATCATGCCCGTGTTTGCCTTGGCGAATGCCGGAGTCCCGATTCACGTCGCCGATTTGGGATCACCGGTGGCGCTGGCGGTCATGTCCGGCCTGGTGATCGGCAAGCCGGTCGGTATCACGCTCTTCAGCTGGTTAGCGGTAACGCTGGGCGTTGCCCGGTTACCGGCCGGAGTCAATTGGAAGTTGGTCGTAGCCGGCGGGTGTCTGGCTGGGATCGGGTTCACCATGGCGTTGTTCATTTCCGGCCTGGCACTGGCCGACGACCTTCTGGACACTGCCAAAATTGGCGTCCTCGGGGGTTCACTGCTAAGCGCCCTGCTCGGCATGACCATGTTAATGACGCTTCTTCGCAAGTCCGACGTCGTGCAGAATGCCAAGTGACCTCAGCAGCGACTCACAAGATTATTCGCAAGTAACGCATCACGAACCGAATTGAACGCGAACGATTTTTTCTATCGCTGACACAATTCGCCAAGCTACTTACTACTGATCCGGCATGTGGCGATCAGCTTCGACGATCAACCCCCGGACGGTTCTTGATCCGATTCTTCGAAAAGGACAGAAGAACGTTTTCGTCCGACTTCGTCAGTTCGCCGCTCGGAGTCAGCAAGCATCGCAGCGGCGTAGTCCTCGCACTGTTTCTTGAACAGACTCACCGCCGCCTCGTACTGCTCGACGGTCATCCCGCGTTCCATTTGCAGCACGGGCAGAGCGTGGCTCGTCACGTACTCGACGTAGTCACGCCGATGGCACGATTCGTGAAAACCGAGTGTTCGATCACCGTTTTGAATGTCCTCATCCGTGGTCCCTCGCCCATAGAGCGACGGCACATGGCGAGATGCGGTCGGCCCGTACTGGGTCTGGATCGTGATCGGGCCCGTCCATTGAAATTGGCCGAGGAAACGGGTGATCTTCTTCGTTGTCACGTCGAACCGGTACGCCGGGTACCGATACTCGGAAAACTCGACATGCGTGTATCCAACGATGTTCGGGTCGGCGTTTTTTCCGTCGGGCAATACCTTCAGCACAAGCTCAACGGCACCATGGGCCAACCGGCGCTCGAAAGGCTTCGTTACCGGAGCGGGATTTATTCGGCCATAGCGATTCCATCGTCCGGCCAGTGGCTGCCGGGGCGAGGAATCCCGGTGCTGCCGGCGCGCGTTCTCCGTTGGGTCTCCCGCCCGCATCGCAGTGGTTGGTTGCCGATCGATCTGCGGCTGGCCGTTTTTGGAAGGTGACCGATTGTCGGCTCGACGGTGAGCGCTTGACAGGTCCGAGCGGACTCGCAGGCGCCCGGGTCCCGTCGTCGTTGGCGGTGGCGGTCGGCTGACGTCGCGATCTTCGCGCGCCCGGTATGCGATCCAGAAGATCGTGATGAGTGTCAGGCTTGCGACGAGTATGAAGCAGTTCCTGACCTTGGCGGTTTTCATTCGTCGATCGTTTTCCAAACCGAACCGTTGCCCTGGAGCCCATTAGGTGACCGATCGCTCTGGCCTGAGACTTTCCACCTCAACGAGCCTAT
>CAYNDU010000656.1:0-2937 GCA_964395615.1 uncultured Pirellulaceae bacterium
TCGTAGGCTGCAGTACGCTGTCCTGTGTGATTACCACGGGTGACCGGACCTGCGGTGCCGCACCCTGGGTACCGGCCGGTTCGAGGACGTCAGCCAGTCTTCGGGGATCGGCGAGCACCAGGGAACGGGCATGGGACTGGTGGCGGCCGACTACGATAACGACGGTGATTCGGACCTGTTCGTCTTGAACGACGTGACCAGCAACTTCCTGTTTGTGAACGACGGAAAGGGTCATTTTGAGGAGCGGGCCTTGATCGCCGGTGCGGCGTATAACTCGTACGGCGACGCTTTGGGCAGCATGGGAATCGACTGCGCGGACGTCGACAACGACGGCTGGCTCGATTTTGCCATGACCTCCTATCAAGGCGAATTACCGGTGCTCTACCTCAATCAGGCGAACGGTTGTTTGAGCGACGTTACGACGGACGCGGGATTTGGTGCCGGTTCGTTTGCCTTTGTGAACTGGGGTATCGGGCTCGTCGATTTCGATAACGACGGCGACCGCGACGCGCTGATTGCCAACGGTCACCTGCAGGACCAGGTTGATCAGTATGACGACTCGACCGCCTACGAAGTACGGAACATCCTGTTGTTGAATGACTCGCACGGGAAGTTCACCAATGTGTCGGACGATGCGGGCGACGGACTTAGGGTCAAGCGGAGTAGTCGAGGCACGGCATTTGATGATTTGGATAACGACGGTGACATTGACGGCGTTGTTCTGAATTCGCGCCGCCCACCGACCGTCCTGCGCAATGATCTGACGACCGAGAACCACTGGCTTCAACTCCGGTTGATCGGTACGCTCAGTAATCGCAGTGCCGTCGGCGCGCGGGTTCGCGTTACGACCGGCAGTGAGACCCAGATGGATGAAGTGCATAGTGGCCGCGGTTACCAGAGCGACTATGGCAGGCGATTGCACTTTGGACTCAAACAAACCACGCGAGTCGATCAGATCGAAATCCACTGGCCCAGCGGACAGGTCCAGTATCTCCGGGACGTCCCGTCGGATCAGCTGATGACCGTGATCGAACCGATGTCCAGAGGGACGAAAGGAACCGGCGATGACCGCGAGTAGGTGCCGTCGATACACGCTGGCCATCCTGCTCTGCTGGATCGCGGCCGTTTCGTGCCGAAGGGAGGTTGCAGAGAAGAAACAACCGCCCCGGCCGGCACCCAAGGGTCCGATCCAGTTAACGGACGTGTCGCAACAGGTAGGACTCGATTTCATTCTTCACGACGGGAGCGGTGGAAGGCGGTACATCATCGAACCGATGTGTTCAGGTCTTGCACTGTTCGACTACGACGCTGACGGCTGGATCGATATCTACCTGCTCAGCGGAGCACCGCTTCCAGGGACCAAGGTCGAGAAGACACCTCGCAATCGGCTCTTCCGGAACCTGGGCAACTGGCATTTCGTTGATGTGACCGAACAGGCAGGTGTCGGGGATCCGGGATTCGGCCTGGGCGTAACGGTTGGCGACATCGATAACGACGGCTTTCGCGACCTGTACGTGAACAATGTCGGTCCCAACGCCCTGTATCGCAACAACGGCGACGGAACGTTCCAGGACGTAACGCGCGCGGCCGGTGTCGATTGTGGAGATCTGGTCGGCGCCGGTACGTGCTTTCTTGATATGGACTCGGACGGCGACTCGGATCTGTACGTGGCCAACTACCTGAAGTTCGACATCGCCAGTCACGTGCAGCGATCGGTCAACGGAATCCCGTCTTACCCTTCACCACACGATTTCCTGCCTGTGCCCGATGTGCTCTATCGAAACAACGGCGATGGCTCGTTCAGCGACGTGAGCGAGGAGGCCGGCATCGCGAAGATGGCCGGCACGGGAATGGGGATGATCTGTGCGGATGTGGATGCCGACGGAGACACGGATGTCTTCGTTCTGAACGACGTGGCAGAGAACTTTCTCTTTCGAAACGATGGATCCGGTCACTTTGAAGAAGTCGCCTTGCTATCTGCGCTGGCCTACAACGGTTTCGGGCAGCAAAACGCCAGCATGGGCGTCGACTGTGGGGACTTGGACAACGACGGGCTCGATGATTTCTTCATGACCTCCTACCAGAGTGAATTGCCGGTCTTCTACCGAAATCTGGGTGAAGGGCGCTTCGAAGATGCAACGCAGACCACACGGGCCGGACTGACCGTATTTCCACAGGTCAACTGGGGAGTCGGCACGGTCGATTTGGACAATGACGGTGATCGAGACGTCTTTATTGCCAACGGCCACACCGAGGATAACGTCGAACAGTACGATACGAGCACCCAATACCGGGCCCGCAATACGTTACTGCTCAACGATGGTCACGCTGGTTTTCAAGACATTTCGGCGAATGCAGGCAGCGGACTCCAACCCGTCTGCTCCAGCCGTGGGACCGGTTTCGATGACCTGGACAATGACGGAGACCTGGACGCCGTGGTCCAGAACTCGCGACAAGCACCGACCGTCATTCGAAATGACTCGCCCAACGAGAACCACTTCCTCCAATTGATACTCCACGGGACGGACGGCACACGTGATGCGCTCGGCGCCAAGGTCCGTGTGATGACGGCTGCCGGGACCACTCAAGTGGCTGAAGTGCATAGCGGGCGCGGCTATCAGAGCCACTACGGCTCGCGGATGCATTTTGGATTCGGCACGCAGGCCGGCCCTTTGCGGGTCGAGGTGACGTGGCTTAACGGCAGTACCGACTCGCTCGACAACCTGGCCGTCGACCAGACGGTCCATGTCGTCCAGACCTCAACCAATCGCTGAGCCTCAAGAGGGCTCCCCCTCGGCCGTGTCCATTCGTGGTATCATGGCCGGCGAAGAAAATGACGGACGATTGACCACGGCGGGGGCGGAGCACTCGACGACGTTGTTCGAATTCGACCTCCCTGCCCCATCGGTCGCGATGCGTGACTTTCGTGTTCTTCAC
>CAYNDU010000657.1:0-2934 GCA_964395615.1 uncultured Pirellulaceae bacterium
GCTCCTGAACGAGATATCGCGGGCGCGTGTCTGCCTGTTGGACCCGTCGTCGAAAGCCGCCTACGATACTCGGCTGCGAGGTGCTTTGGCACCGGCCCGAGAACCACCGCCGCTCAGAGTCGCCCGCCGACAGCCCCAGCCGCCGATCAGCACAGCCGTTCTCGTGGCTGCCGGCGGCGCGGGATTGATCATTACGGCGCTGATATTGACGTTCTTCTTTGATGTGGATCTGGCCGATTCGTTCGGTGGTCGCGACCGCGCCATTGCATCCGGCGACTCTACGGAGCATCCTGAATTCGAAGCGGCCGGGGCCGGAGTGATCCCCGACCGTCGAGCGACGATCGGGGACAGTTTCAAGTCGCGCGAAGCCGTTCAGAAGCAGTCTGATCCACGATTCACACAAGTTGGACGACTCGTTCAGGTGACAAGCCACACGTGGAAGAGAAGGCAGCCGGCGACGCGGCTTCTTCACCGATCAGAGGGATTTGCGGTCCTGACCAGACTGGGTGGTGCCTTCGAAGGTTTTGGCGAGGAGGTACGAGTGCTCCTTGGCTCGAACGGCTTGAAGTTTTTTTACTCGACATATCGGCACGGCTTCAACGAAGAGGCAAAGACCGTGTCGTGCTACAATCAGAGGACGATCAGGCCGGAAAGCCATGGAGAAGGACTCGCCTGAATTCCCGATGTACTGAACCGTTGCCGGCGGATATTGGAGGTTTCTCGATGCATGCATTCCCGACGCTGAAGACGATCTGCACAATCATCCTATCGATCCTCGCCCTCAACACGTCGACAATCGAGGCCCGAGAGGACTTGGACAAATCCCCTTGCGACGTGGTCGTTTATGGTGCGACGTCGGCAGGAATCATCGCGGCGATTCAGGTGAGACGGATGGGCAAGTCGGTCATCTTGATCGAGCCGGGAAGACATATTGGCGGGCTAACGGCTGGAGGTTTGGGCGCGACGGACATCGGAAACAAGGCGGCAATTGGCGGCTTGTCGAGGACATTTTACGAACGAATCGGAGATCACTACCGCGAGGACAAGAACTGGCGATACGAGAAGCGATCGGAATACGTTTCTCGACGCCAGCAAAAAGGCGATCGGGCATTCTGGACGTTCGAACCTCATGTCGCCGAAACAATCTATCACGAAATGCTCGGCGAAGCGGGAGTGCCACTCGTCGTCGGCGAGCGGCTGGATCTCAAAGCGGGCGTCAAGAAAGTGGGCGCCAAGATCGTCTCAATCACGATGGAAAGCGGCCGGACGATTCGAGGCAAGATGTTTCTTGATGCAACGTACGAAGGCGACCTGCTTGCCGAGGCTGGTGTCTCGTACCACGTAGGCCGAGAATCAGAGGCGAAATATGGCGAGTCGGTAAACGGCGTTCGTGTCCGAGGGGCCGTGCACCACCAGTTCATCAAAGCAGTCGATCCGTACGTTGTTCCGGGAGATCCGACCAGCGGGCTGCTGCCGCTCATTCAAGCCGGAGGCCCCGGAACAGAAGGCGCTGGAGACCAACGCGTTCAGGCCTACTGCTTTCGCATGTGCACGACCGACGCTCCGGAAAATCGCATACCTTGGACAAAGCCGGACGGTTATGACGTCACCCTGTTCGAACTAGTCCTGCGGAACTGTGAAGCCGGAGACCACCGCGTTCCATGGAATCCCGTTTTCATGCCGAATCGCAAGACGGACACGAACAACAATTTTGCGGTCTCGACCGACTATCTCGGCGCAAACTACGACTATCCCGATGGAGACTACGAGACGCGCGAGCGGATTATCAAGGCGCACGAGTTCTATCAGAAAGGGCTCATGTACACACTGGCAACCAACCCACGTGTCCCGATATCGGTGCGCAACGAGTTTCAACGTCTGGGCCTGGCAAAGGATGAATTCGTCGACAATGACCATTGGCCGCATCAGCTATACATCCGAGAAGCACGAAGAATGGTATCGGATTATGTGATGATCCAAGCGGACTGCGACGGTGAACGAGTGGCCGCAGATTCAGTCGGGCTGGGAGCGTATAACATGGACTCCCACAACACGCAGCGCTATGCCAGGAATGGCCGCGTCTATAACGAAGGGGATATTCAACTTGGAGTTTCCCCATACCCGATCGCCTACCGTGCCATTCGCCCGAAGGCATCGGAATGTACAAACCTGCTTGTTCCAGTCTGTCTGTCGGCGTCCCATATGGCGTTCGGCTCGATTCGCATGGAGCCGGTCTTCATGGTGCTCGGTCAATCGGCGGCGACCGCCGCGTGCCAGGCCATTGATGACCACGTGACGGTCCAGAACATTGATATCCCGCAGTTGCTCGATCGACTGAAGGCCGACAGGCAGATCCTCGAGTGGAATGGACCGCGGAAGAAGCCTCGATTGCGAGTGGCGCGCATGGAGGGCATCGTCCTGGACAACGGGGACGCCGAACTGGCCGGTGAATGGACGTCGAGCCGTTCGATTGGAGGTTTCGTCGAACAGGATTACCTTCATGACGGAGACGATAACAAGGGAAAGTGCCGAGCGATCTTTCGGCCCCGCATCAAACGGGGCGGAATGTACGACGTCCGGTTGTACTACACAGCAAACGGTAACCGTGCGTCCAATGTGCCGGTCACCATACTGGCGGCCGGTGAAAGCCGCCACATCCTGGTCAATCAAAGGAAACAGGATGGTGAAGCGGGCTTCGCCACGGTCGGAACATTTCGTTTCGAATCCGAATCTGAGTCGCAGATAACGATCAGCAACACCGGCACTGACGGGCACGTGATTGTCGATGCCGTTCAATTGATTCGCGTCGACTAACACCGTATCGACAATGGGCCCGGCCTCGTGCCGCTGCCCAACCAACCCATGCGTTCCATTGCCTTCACGGCGAGATCGACAACGGTGATCCAACAAACGGGAATAACCGCTCGATGAGCC
>CAYNDU010000658.1:0-2934 GCA_964395615.1 uncultured Pirellulaceae bacterium
GAGCAGAAGCGGCTGATGTGTGATGATCTGTCTCGCTCGCGAGTTCTGATGCTCCCGTTGCGCCCGCCTGCCGGCGACCGGCTTGACCAGCGAAAACTTCGCCGCTGAGCCGCCGAGCGTGAGAGATGCCTTCTTCGCGCGATTCATCCCGTCCCAAGATCCAACCGCTCGACGTACGATAGAAGTTGTCGATGGTTGTCGAGGATCTCGGTCAGATGGGAGTGCCGCATTTTCGACAGCACGCGATTGATCGCCTTGTAGTGGCGCCGCTGCTCGGCCGTCAGGACCGCAGAATGTGTTTCGAGCCCCAAATGGGCTCGGCGGCCAATCGACTCGGATCGCTGCGGAACGATACGATGCACGTGACCGATCGAAAAACCACCGGTCAAGAGCGACATGTTTACAGGGATCTCAGGAGCGAGGAACCGATCGAACGTGATGTCGAGTAGAATCCAGTCGCCCTCCCACCAGATTTGCAGCGCCGTGTGGGGCTGGACGCCATCCGTACAAAACTCCGGGCAAAGTCGATGAAACTGAGTTCTCTCGAAATCATATTCGACCAGCATATGGACCAACCGTGAATCAACACCGGCGTCGCGCAGGAGCAAATCCAGCATCTGATGTTTGACCGTACAACTGCCGATCCCATGACGGATCAAGAACGAGATCGATCGGTCCTCGACCACGGCAAACGGCAAATCGCGAACGGTCGCTATGATCGCTTGCACGTGCAGCGGGTCGGGTTGTGGTCTCTGGGAGGCCGAGGTTGGCGATTTAAGTCGGGCCATGGCGATGCAATCCCTACTTTGCCATGGAATTTCGCATGTCGCGCACTCGGAGGATCTGGTGGTCCATCCAGTTTTGCAGACGATCGCGAGTCGGAAAATCGAAGGCAATTCCAAGGACAAAAGCACCGACCACCAGCAGTGAGAACAGCTGACGTTCCAACATGAATGCCGCGACATTCATCAAAGCCGCTCCTTCGCACATGGCGGCGCCCATGATCGTCTTCCTCTGGAACAGTTCGGCAAGCTTGATCTTATCCTGTTCCGCCGTTTCCCACTCGGGAGTGCCCGCCGACAGACCGGCCGTTGCTTGCCCCGCGAGGTCGGGCGGCGCCCACACGCTCCCGGCCAACTGCCGGCAGCCGTTCTTGACCATGAGGGAAGGAATAATCAGTCGTACGAAGAGAATCGGGATGGCGGTAGCCGCCAGAATGTACGCTAGAAACGGGCCTCCGGCCGGCGGTTGGCCTCGCTTGATCGCTGCAACGACACCCATGAAAATGACCACACCCGAGATCAGGGCAATCACAATGATCCTCAAGATCGTCAAGGTCCGATCCATCGGATTCGAATTCTCTGGGCCCATCTCACTCCCCCTTCGAAAGACTTCTTTGCTATCCCAAAAATTCGCTCACCCTGTTGGCAAATAATGGGTCCCCAATGTACCCGTTTCGCCCGTATGCTCCAGAGGCTGCACCGAGTCGATGAACGGATTCTCCACTTCTTCGTAGCAATCATTATAGAGGTGTTGCGGTTCGACTCTCAACCGATGCCTGTCTTTCGTCACAAGCGAGCGATGGCCACGGCGACACTCGGCGTTTGGGCCCCATTCTCATGACCGGGCACTGAAGACAAATGACCAACACGTTTGCGAACGGAGCCGACGACCAGCCCGCTACGGAACCTCGGACTCGTCTCCCGAATTCCCAAGCTCGGCTCGGGCGACGAAAGAAGCTCGTTTTCGCGACGTTGACCACGGCGATCTTCCTGACGCTCGTGTATTTCGTCAGCCTCTGGTATCGTGCCGACCATCTCTATCGCCATCTTCGGACCACGCAGCGGGGCTGGCGGCCTGCCATCCATCGTCAGGATCCCGTCCTCGGCTTCGCTCCGATCGGCGGTGTTTCGGCCGACGAATGGTTGAGTTCAGGACTTAAGATCCCGACTCGCCTGGACTCCCGTGGGTTCCGGATCCCGTTCCATGACCGTGGTGACTCGATCAACCAGGACCGGCACCTGCTGGCACTCGGATGTTCGTTTACGTTTGGCGCTGCCTGCCGAGCGGAAGACACGTTTCCACAGCTGGTGGCCGATCGTTTGAAAATGACGTGTCACAACGGTGGCGTATGCAGCTACGGACTTTCTCAGATGCTCCTGCGAGGGCTTCCACTGATTCGACAGCTTCGGCCGACCCTGGTCCTGATCCAATACTCTCCCTGGCTCGTCGATCGGGCGATCACGGGATATGCACCCTCCTACTACGGCCTACAGCCGGTCCCTTATCTGGCGCGCTCTTCCGATCGCACGACCGACGAGTCGGCTCGACTGTTGATTGAACATCCGGCGTTTCGACGTTACACGATTGACACCCGTCGGTTCGCTGATTCCGAGCCGACGGCCGGCAACTACTTGCGTTTTGTCGCTGCTTCGGGGATTCCCCTGCTTATTCACGACGATCTGTTGCATAGCCTGACGTGGGCTCGTCAACGCATCGGACATCTTCGACCGCCGATGACGAATCGGCAAGCAGTGGTCGACCAGGTCTACAGTGCCTTTGCTCGCGTCTGCCGCAAAAACGGAGCAACGCTGGTCGTCGTGATCCTGGATAAGGGAATTCCGCCCGGCCCGCGCGAGCGACTGGATGCAGCGCGAGGGGCCATTACCGTCGACGCGCATGATGAACTGGTGTCCGCGTTGCCGGTTGCCGGACCGGTTGCCTATCAGAAGATGTACGGGCATTGGTGGGGCGAACCGGCGAGACTCGTCGATGAACATCCGAACGAGCGTGCGCATCGCTCGATCGCCGACTCGATCCTGGCCGCCGTGCCGCAGTTGAGCGACGGAAATTGAATTTCGACTTCGGCCGTGTTTGTCAGGTACGGGAACGCGGGTTCCAGCTTCGTTGCCACGGGCAGCTTGCCCGTGGTGG
>CAYNDU010000659.1:0-2933 GCA_964395615.1 uncultured Pirellulaceae bacterium
ATTTGTGGAGAATAGCCTCTCACACTCTCTCACAGTCGGTCTCGTCCAGTAACTGGGAACCCTGGTGGTCCCTTTTGGTGCGATCGGCTCGCGAAGCGATCACCTCCAGGTCCTTGCGCTGCGGTTTGCCCTGCTGGCCACGACGGGTTAACAGGACCGCCCCGGCGTCTACCTTGGTGCTCTCGAACAATCCTTCAAGCGCCTTGCGAGCGACATTCTGGACATCCGATTGTTGGGCCAGTTCAAAGGCGAGGCGGCAAAGCATGGTCGCCGCTCGACCGACTCGAGGAATCGGCGCCTCGTCAGCTTGACGCTCCAGAAACCGGGTTTGACCGCGGCGATGCGTGATCAGTGTCGGTTCGCCCGACGTGTCCAACAGTCCTGAATCGGAGATCGATAACAGCTCGTCGTCGAGCGCCGCACCGGCCGGCGGTCCGGCCAGCCGCTCCGCTTCGGTGTCGAGCCCCTCGGGCGTCTTGGACCTTTTCCGACCGGCTCCCTTATTCTCAGGAAAAGCATTCGCCAGATCGTGGACAAAGGCCAGATGGCATTGGGCGATTCGAATAATGTCCCCGGGGCCCAGCGTGTGATCTTTGGTGACTTTCTCGTCACCAACGACCGTGCCGTTGCGACTCTGCAAATCACGCAACGTCCACTGCCCGTTGGTCGAGAAGATCTCCGCGTGGGCTCGGCTGCACCGCTCGTCCTTGACGACAATCTGGTTCGTCGCCGCCCGGCCAATGGTCACCGTCCGGCCCGGAACGAGCCGAAACACGTCGGTCCATTTTGATCCTTCGCGAATTACCAGATATGCCAACATGAAGCGATCGCGTGTTGAGAGACGATTCTGTTCAGCCCCGTCCGTTCTGTTCAGCCCAGATCCGTTTGGGTGGAATTGGTCCGGGCAACGGCTGGTCCCAGCGAGTCCGATTCCCTCGGCCCGACGTAACTCCCGAGGGGGCGCAGGGCCATACGCGTCCTTCCGGGAGTCCGGTCGGCATGTCACCGGGTGGGTTCCGTCCACCAACATTGCCATTTGGATGGCTTCCCCGAAGTCCAATGCCCGGTCTCCACCGCAGGTCCGGGTGGAGCACCAGCGCGCCCCCCGGTGAGCCATCTCTTCACCTTATCCCGAGAGGGGGATTGGGTACAAGATGCAAAACGTCAGCCCCCCCCAAGCGAATGGGGATTTCCGGACCGGATCGGGCGCAAATTGTTGCTTGCATTTGGCTTGGGCCAACGTTATTGTGGAAGAACTGAACGAACCGATCGCTTCTGCGCGGGGGCCATGTGCGCAGGGCTGCAGGGCGAAATTCTCGCTATTCATTCACTTCCTGAATTGTGGTACAAAACGGGCCAGCGCTCGGATGGGCGTGATGTCGCTTTGCGGGCAATGCTAACAGAGGAGTACTTCGTATGTTGGGTCGCACCCTAGTGCGTGGCTTGAACCGTGGTTTAACCGCCGCCTTACTGTTGGGATTGGGCCTTTCGCTGGTACCGCAGGCTCGGGCTGGTAATTTCCGTAACGGAGCGGTTGGCGGCATCGTCATCCGAATCGACGGCGTCGTGCGGAACGCCGAAACGGACGCATTAAAAACGTTGGCCAAGATGCGGCGCGAGGAGCTCGCAAGTGTCTCGGCGCCGTTGAATCGTCCGGTCGAAACGCGCAAGATCTCGCTTAAGGCCTTGGAAGCGGCCTGTCAGAAGGTTCTCGTTGACCAGAACGGCAAATTGCCGGACGAAATCACTTATTTGGGTGGCCTGCAACGCATTGAATATGTACTCGTCTATCCCGACGCCCACGACATTGTTCTTGTCGGGCCTGCCGAGGGCTGGATGGTAAATGACCAGGGTGCGGTCGTCGGAATCACGACCGGGCGTCCCGTATTGCAGCTGGACGATCTGATCGTGGCGTTGCGGACCATCTCGACCGCTCGGCAGGGCGGTATCAGTTGCTCGATCGACCCGACGCCACAAGGCTATCAGGCACTCAATACCTTGCTGAAAAATCGCCGCGGACCGCTTGAACCGAGCGATATCCCGCAACTCGAGCGATCCATGAAACAGGCTTTTGGCGCTCAGCAGGTGAGCGTGAACGGTATACCCGTGACCAGTCATTACGCACGAGTGCTGGTGGCAGCGGACTACCGCATGAAACGTCTGGCCATGAAACTGGACGATTCGCCCGTGCGGGGATTACCCAGTTTTGTCGAGATGGGTCGACGAGGTCGCAGTCTGGCCAATAACGTGAATCCTCGATGGTGGCTGGCCGCGAATTACGAGCCCGTCTTACGAAGTGAAGACGGCCTATCCTGGCAGCTACGCGGCCAGGGCGTCAAATGCATGACCGAGGACGAGCTCGTCGGTGACGACGGTAACGTCCAGCAGACAGGCAAGACCGATCCCGTTGCCCAGAAATGGGCGGACAAGTTCACCGAGAAATTCGATGAACTGGCAGCCGTCGAACCCGTGTTTGGCGAACTTCGAAACGTGATCGATATGAGCATTGTGGCGGCGATCATCGACCAGAACGATCTTTGTGGTCAGGCCGGCTGTTCACTGCCCCTGCTGACCGGCGAACAGAAAGGTCTAAGCCCCGATACCTGGTTCGCTCCCAAAACCGTCTCACCCGAATGCAGCTTCCTGAAATCAGGCAAGCGCTGGATCGTGACCGCTTCGGGCGGCGTGCAAATCAACCCGTTCAGCGTCGCCACGCGGACCGAGACCAGCCAGTCCGTGGCCGCGATCCGCCAACAGGTCCGACCGACGGCGGCCGACAACTGGTGGTGGAACTAGGCGACCCGCCCACCATCTCGTCAGACGTTCACCCGTCAGTCTCTGGGTGGACGTCTCAACCGACGGGCACCTCCCGGCGTGCTCGTGGGTGCAGGAACGGGCTCGTTTTGGGTGGACGTATTATTCAGCGCGATCTT
>CAYNDU010000660.1:0-2929 GCA_964395615.1 uncultured Pirellulaceae bacterium
TCCAGTGAATACCTTGCTCAGCCCAACCGCTACGCGAGCCCGTTCCTGCACCCCGAGGCTGAGGCCCGGCTGAGGCTGGTCAATCCGTGCCCGGAACTTCCGCGGCACGCCGCGCCACGCGATCAATCCGCTGGTGCGTCCGGTCGATGCGCCCGTCCGTGCCGGCCGGGGATACGCTCGAACGTTGCCAGTCGACCCCCAGCATGAGACAGTTGATTCCCGAGCCAATCCCCAACAGGCCGACCTGGTCGCCCGAGCGAATCACCCCCCGGTCGATGCCGATCGCCAACGTTATAGGCAGAGCAACTGAGCCTGTGTTGCCCAGCCATTGAACCGTAGCGAAATCGATGAGCGGATCGATCTCGAGTGCGTCAAGCATTTGCTTTCGGTGAGTGAGGCCGACCTGGTGACAAACCGTTCGGTCCAGATCCGCTCGCGACCAACCGACCGAACGAAGCAGATTCGGAAATGTCGCCGCGCCGGTACGAACACCTTCTCGCATCAGTCTCTCGGAATCCGTTTGCATCAACGGCCGAACCGTCTTGCCCACGGCCTGGTCTTCCCCGCTCTGGCACAACGTATGATGCGCGCTGTCGGTGCGTACGGCGGCGCCATGCAGGCGATTCCGGTTCCGTGAATGGCTCCGGTCGGTCAGCAACACGGCACAACTGGCCGACCCAATGGTCAGCGAGGCAACGGCCGTCTTGATCTGTTGCCGAGTAAGGTGAGTGGATGCGTTGAGCATCTCGATCGTGTGCTCAACCAGATGCCGTCCGCTCTCCGTTCCGACTACCAGGCCGGCCTTCACCTGACCGAGCTCGATCATGTTCGCGACCTGGATCATTCCGTTGAGCAATCCCAGGCAGGCATTCGACACGTCGTAGATCATACACTCGGACGATAGTCCGAGCCGATGATGGACACGGCAGGCCGTCGCGGGCTCGAGATGATCGCGACAGACACTGCCGTGCACCAGCACACCAATATCGGCCCGGTCAACGGCGGCCCCAGCAATCGCCTTCTCGGCACTCGCAATGCTCTTGTCGCTTGGAACCGTCCCTTCCGCCCAGAAACGCCGCTCCACGATCCCCGTCATTAACTCCAAACGCCCCTCCGGCAATCGCAGGCGTCGATAAAGGGGCTCGAGACGCCGTTCGATGTCCGCCGACGCGACCCGCTCCTCGGGCAACGTGTATCCGAACGACTCGATGAAAACGTTCTGGTACCGCATAAACTCAAAGATCCCGCTGCGAGAACTCCTGCTGCCGTCGTCGGCCCGCACCGACTGAATACACAATATCGGCCGGCCGGCTGTCCGTAAAGCCGGTCGTTGGTGCCTGGTCGGGCGCGGAAAACGCCGACACAAAGCGTCATGAAGTCATTCGACGCAAGTGCTAGCACCAAGAGTGCTTGCACAATCGGTGGTAGCCGACACATAAATAATGTCAAAATAGGCCAGGTCGCTTGCCGCCATGCTCGGTCGGCAGTAGATTCCCTGGAACTTGCACCCCATTTTGGTCCTCTAGGCAGCCACATAAGGAATCGCTTTCACCCATTGATAGGGATGTCGCCAGGGCGAAACGATGAACGCCAGGACTCAGGCCGGCGAGAGAGGTCGCCGGGCGTTTGAGGAAGGTGAGGCGAGCCAGCTGGACAAGCTGGGCTCAGGATCTTCCTCGAGGGCCGCTTTCTTCTGACCGACGCTGCCGCATCGCGCGGTGGTTCGAGCGGATTCGGCCAGTCTGCCGGTCGGTTCGATAGCGATCGGCGGTTGAGGGCTGGAAGATTCAGGCAGCCGGCCAGGCCGGCACGCTGAACGCACGACGGCAACACCGTTACGCATGCTGCCACATCCCAACGGCGTGAGAGAGTTGCCGCGGCCTTGGATCGCGCTCGTCGGGCACCGAGAACAACGGGGTGCGGACGATCGAATCGGGCTGAGATCTTCATCGAGGATCTGCGTTACTCTCCCACGCTCCCCGCACGCTATTTCTTCCGCTAGGGATTACGGAAACTCACCGCGAGATAAGGGAGTGTATGATGCACTGCAAACCGCTTATTGGACTGAATACGGATTATCGATCTTCGCGAGACCAATCGCCGGCGTATACGTTTCTACCGAGTGGCTATATCGATTGCATTCTTCGAGCCGGCGGGACGCCCGTTCTTATTCCTCCCTACGAGGACGCCGAGGACTATCGTGCCGTATTGGACCAATTGCAGGGTTTTGTGTTTGTCGGCGGCCAGGACTTGGACCCGCGACGCGACGGGTTCATGCTGCATCCAACAGTGCGGCCATTGGATACACGTCGCGAGAAGGCGGATCGTTTGTTAATGGAGTTGGTGGCCGATCGCCGATTGCCGGTTTTTGGGATCGGTGTGGGCATGCAACTGCTCAATGTCCAGCAGGGCGGCAATCTTTTTTTGCATATTCCGGAAGATCTGCCGAGCGCGCTACCTCATAAAGACCCTCAAGATCCGGGCCATCGTCACGGCCTGATTGTCACGCCGGGCTCTCTCATGGAGCGAGTCTATGGCGACGGCGAGATTCGCGTGAACAGCATGCACCACATGGCCGTGGACGAACTGGCACCCGGGTTCGGTGTATCGGCTCGTTGCCCGGATGGAATTATTGAGTCGATGGAGTATCAGGGCGACGACTGGTTCGCCTTTGGCACTCAGTTCCATCCCGAGACTTCTTCGGCGTCAGCCTTGGACCAGAGAATCTTCGAGGAGTTCCTTGAAGGCGTGCGTCGTTTCGAAGGTGCATTACGTATGGTCGCCTGATTTCGAGTCGCGTTGAAGAGAATCTCCCGGTACGGCTCACTGGACGCGCCGATGCCGAGCTTGTACCCGGCGCCCACCACGGGCAAGGCTGCCCGTGGCAACGAAAGGTACACGCTCCCTCGTACCTACGGGCAGCCTTGCC
>CAYNDU010000661.1:0-2921 GCA_964395615.1 uncultured Pirellulaceae bacterium
CGTCAAGATCGCGCTGAATAATACGTCCACCCAAAACGAGCCCGTTCCTGCACCGCACGACCGATGGCCGGGCCACCGATGGTTATGCCCCGGGCGGCCACTCACCGGACGGTCATCGGAAAAGCCCAGCCCCAATCTCGGTCAAGGGCCTAAAGTTGTCGTGAGGCCGTCGGTCCGCCGACTCGATGAGTGAGACCGTGTCACCGGACGATAGAGCATGTCACCGGACGATAAAGGTGGTGAACGGCACGCAGGCCACTCGCATGGGGGGAACTGAGTTGGGCATCCCGTTTTTTGACCGGTTCGGATCCGCGATCGCTGCCGAAGCGGACCTTCCGAGCTCCTCGCGTGCGGATCATGCGGGCACCAACTTTATGTGGTTATCCTAATTTAGCGTTTTTTCTGTGGCAGAGTTGAACCGATCAGCTTAGAATGGGCCGTACGGGCGCCATTCACGCGCTCGACGTACAAGGGCAAGGCGGGTTTTCTTCTTTGGAGCAGGGAGGAAGCCCTTTCGCATTCACTTCTGTGGGTGGAGTTTTTCACTATGTCCAAATGCAGTCTTGGTTTACTGCCCGTTTTCCTGTTCAGCAGCTGTTTGCTGTTGGCCCCAGATCGCGTGTTGGCCGATCCGGTCGATTCGTATGGTGCTCGGCTTGCCACGTACGACAAGGCCACGGGCGAATCGTACTACGCGTTGTGCTTGACCCCGAAGGCGCGGGCCAAGCGTTCGCCCGTACAGGATGTTGTGATTCTGGTCGACACATCGGCCAGCCAACGCAACCTGTTCCGGGACGATAGCCTTCTGGCCGTCAAGACCCTGGTCAGCCGCCTGGACGCCAACGATCGCGTTCAGTTATTCGCGGTCGACGTAAGGCCGGTTCCCATGAGTCCAACGTTCGTTGAGGCGGGAAGTGAGGACATGCAAGCGGCCCTGGCGAGGCTCGAGAAACGGGCCCCATTGGGGGCAACCGATCTGGTCCGTGCCTTTGAGACGGCGGCCAAAGCATTGGCCGGACAGCCGGTCGAGAACCGGGCCGTTCTTTATATCGGCGACGGGGCGAGTGCGGCCAACGTGATGACCGAGCAGACGACCGCGCGACTGGTTGACGATCTCGTTGCCCAACGCGTACCCGTCTCCAGTTTTATGATCGGACCGAGCCGTAATGTTTCGTTGATGGCCGTGTTGGCCAATCGGACGGGAGGACGCATCTTCCTCGACACCAACGAAGAGGCCACGGCGCAAGCCGCCGGAGTCGGACTCGCCCGAGCCGCCCAGCAGCCGGTCTACTGGCCGAAACACGTCGAACTGCCCAATTGCCTTGTCGAAGCCTATCCGGCCACGTTCCCGCCCCTGCGCAGCGATCGCGATACCGTTATTGTCGGTAAACTCGAGGGCCCCGGCAGCGGCGCTTTGAAACTGCATGCAGAAGTGGGCGACAAGAATGTTGAACTGAATTGGACACTTTCGGCCGAACACTCAAGCGAAGATTTCGCCTTTCTGCCGGTCCTGGTCGATCTGGCGCGGGACAACGGAGGAGCCACTCTGCCAACCGTTGGGTCGAGCGGGCTGCGTGAAGTGGCACGTCTTCTGGAGAGCGGAAGCGTCAACGTGTCGCAGGTCGGCCGGTTGCCGGCTCCCAGCGAACCGGCTGGAGAACCTGCCAACGAGTTCTTTTTCGTGAGTTACCAACAGGAACAGCCGTCCGTCGACGAAAGTTCCGATGACTTGTTATCCGAACTCGAACCGGCTTCCAAATTGCTCGATGAAGTGGTGGCCGATCGGGCCGTCCATTCGGAAAAAGTCCAGGCCGAAGTCGAAGTCGGACTGGAATACGCACGCAAGAAAATGGGTTCACGCTCTGCCGAAGCCGTTCAAGAACTTAAGGCCATCCTGGACAACGTCCAGCGAACGCCCGATCTCGACGACGAGATCCGCTCGCAATTACAGGACCGGATCCGTACGGCCATTCGTGAAGCAAGCCGACAGAAAATGATTGCCGATGAATCGCTCCGACAGGCCCAGGAAAACGCGGCCATTGCGGACGAGGCACGACGATTGACGGCGGAATTCGTCGAGAAGCGTATGCAGGTCAAGCAGGCGGTCGAGAAATTCGACGCCCTCATCGCCGAAGGGCTGTCACTCGGCACCCAAGAGCAAGGTGACCGTTCCGGGACGTTGTTCCTGGACGCCGATAAAGAAATCGCTCAGAAACTGATCGTTCAACTTCCCTACAGTGGAATCGGTCAATCAACCGCCTGGAACGCTCGGTTCCTGCGACAGATTACCGGACTCAGGCGATTCCGCGACCTGAGACACCGCAACTTCGTCGATGCGTTGTACACCGTCGACGAAGCGGCCATCCCCTTCCCGGACGAACCGCCTATCCTCTACCCCCAAGCCGATCGGTGGGAACAGTTGTCGGAAGATCGCAAGAAATACAAGTCGATGGACTTGCTCGGCAGTGGAACGAAGGAACGAGCCATCTATGACGCGCTCGATGTCGAAACACCGCTCGATTTCAATGATAGCCCACTGACCGAAGTGGTCGACTTCCTGACCTCCATCCGAAACATTCCCATCATTATCGACAAGCGTGCCCTCGACGATGTCGGACTCGGCACCGATACGCCGGTCACCATCTCCCTGAATGGAGTGACCCTGCGTTCCGGCCTGAAGATCATGCTCAAAGAACTCGACCTGACCTACGTGATTCAGGATGAAGTGCTCAAAATCACCACGCCTGAAGAGGCCGAAAACGAGCTGATCACGAAAGTCTATCCCGTGGCCGACCTTGTGATTCCGATCATCAGCGGTGGCGCCAATGGCGGTCAGCTGGGCGGCGGTATGGGCGGCGGCATGGGCGGCGGGATGGGTGGCATGGGCGGCGGGGGGGGCATGGGGGGCATGGGCGGCGAGG
>CAYNDU010000662.1:0-2920 GCA_964395615.1 uncultured Pirellulaceae bacterium
CGGACAATGTCTGGCTCGGTCATCGTGCCCCCTCAGATGCGGCTTCTCTCTTCTACGCGGATGGCGTGTGCGGCCACGTCAATCAACGACTGCAATTGCTCACGGCTGCCGGCCAGGACCAGGAGCTCGCGGGTCTGTCCGACCAGTTCCATGAACTCCGGCCCCTTGGCCTTCTTGCCGGTCACCCGTTTCTTGCGTTGAGACTTCTTGCGCCCCTCTTTCATCTTGGCAGTCTGCTCGGCCTTCTCCTGCGGTGTCATATTGGACCATCGGGCCTGAGCCGCTTCGGATTGTGTCCGATTCTCCATCCTACTCCTCCTCCGGTTGTGGTCGCTGTTGTCGTTCCCGGTTCCAGGCGGCGACCACGTCGCCCTGGTTGGGCCCAGGCTCGTTGGATCGAGCCGGGTGTTCACAATTCCATCGAAGGCACATCACCACCCAGCCGGCGGTCGACGAGAACAGAATCGACGGCTTGTGACCGCAGGACGGGCACGGGGTGAGTGGTTCACGATCTGCCATCGGCGGACTCCTGGACGTCTTCACGACACGACAGGTGGCTCCAGATCACGCCCTCGTATATTGCCCGGCTGGTCGGTGTCTCGGACACGATGACCGTCGCGAGGTTCGGCAGGATCGGCTTGATACGTTCCCAGATCCATACGGCCAGATTCTCGCTCGTTGGGTTCCCCATCCCGTCGACCTCGTTTAAGCATCGGTGGTCAAGATCCGGCTCGATCATCCTCCACGCCACCTTTAACTCACCAAAGTCGCAGACCCAGCCCGGACTGACGACGGGCCCGGTTACCTGGAGCGTCACGCGGTAGCTGTGACCGTGCATCCGTGCGCAGGGGTGTCCACTTCCCACTCCCTCCAGCCAGTGGGCGGCCTCGAAAGTGAACTCCTTTTGGATGATCACTGTGTCGCCTCCGAAAAGAGTGACAATTGCTCCGGCCGCCGATCCCAGACCGACGGACTGTTAAACGACTCCATTCTGTTGGCGATCACTTCGCCGCGCTGGACGCGGGTCGGCGGAACGTATTGCCCAAATCGGTAGATATCGGAGGCGTGCCGGGCGGCGTTGCTGGAATCGACAGATGAAAACGGGATCGAGCGAGTGATAGCCGGGTCCATCATGCGGAGGCCGTGGATCTTGGTCGGGGGCCGTCCCTGGGCGTCGCAGATCGTGTTAAGGACTTTCGTCATCCGGTCCCACCACGCGAACGTCCCCGGCGTCGACCATTGCCCCGATGATCCGAACGCGACCCGATCCCACGCCACCAGCTTCTCGAGTCGGCCTATGCTCTCGTCGATATGCCAGACCGGAACGCCTGGTAGGTCGGCTGGCCAATTCTCGACGAGTTGATCATTTTCCGCCTCCGTTCCGTCGATGACGTCCGGGATGATGGCCCAGTCAAAGGCCGGGTGTCGGCTCCAGTCCCTGACCCACCCGTGGTAGTCGTCCCAGTCGACCACCACGTCCCTGGTCCACGCCGAGAACGCCCCGTTGTCTAAGACGAAACTGGCACAGACGTCGGCGATAATCGGCAGGTCTTCC
This sequence comes from uncultured Pirellulaceae bacterium, assembly GCA_964395615.1. Lineage (GTDB taxonomy): Bacteria > Planctomycetota > Planctomycetia > Pirellulales > Pirellulaceae > CAYNDU01. Next base: position 1,556 of record CAYNDU010000662.1, read on the forward strand.
TGGGCGGCCCAACTGACCAGGGCGTGACGTCCCGCGTAGAACCGTGGCACGTCGGCGCGAACTCCGCCAAATGGTCCCCCGTGGTAACTGATCACGTTCCGCCCTTCCCGGTCAACCAGTATCCTCCGGTCCGTCCGATTGTCGCCCGCACTACTTTCCGCCGTTTGAGATCCGCAAAGATGCAACAGAACGATTTGCCGCAGACCTGTCCGTCTATCTTGGCCACGATCTCGGCAGAGGACGCCCGCCGCTCTCGAGACGTGGCCCCAATCAACTTCATGGCCTGTATCACCTCGTTATGCCGGCGGGCCATCGGTTGGACCCTCCAACAACGGACTCCAATGGGACGGCGGCCATTCTGACAACCACCTGCCCTCGTACAGTTTGTCGATCGCGACCAGTTCGGCGTCGGACCGATAAACTAGCACCCGAGATCGTTCTTCTGGTTTTTCCACTCTCACATCAATCCACTCGGTGTGCCGTCTGTTCCACAGGCTCACGGCTTCTGTCACGGTCGATCCGGTGACCTTTGCCATGCAATTGCTGCAAACCGCCGTTGTATTCCAGATGTTTGCGAGGTATCCGCAAAACGGACACACCCGAAGCGACGCGATGACATTCTGGATCATCACTCCTCCTCACTGATCAGGCGATCGAGATACCAACGGGCCTTCCGCAGATCCTCGATCCCGTTTTTATATTTGTACCGGGCCAGATATTTGAGGACGTTCCCGGCCTTGTAGCTGAGGGCCAGTCCCTCGATGGCGTCGATCACCTCGAGCGTGCCCTGGCGGTAGTGGCTCGGATTGATCGGGTCGGCCGGCGGCTGGACGCTCTCGATCACCTGGTCGACGTCCTCCGGTTCCACCGGGCCGCCGATCATGCCAGCCAGCCATCGGTCCTTGGATCTGATCAACTCCATTTGATCTCAACGTCATCGCAGGGCGAGAACCAGGCCGGCGTGAGCGGACCAAACCAGGCGTCGGCGATACGCTCGCGGAACTCGTCGGCTGCCTGTTGATAGTGCTTCAAGCCGTGACAATCCATGTAATCCAGAATGGCCATCTCCTTCTCGTAGACAAGGACCGGCTCACAGGTGGCCCGCTCGATGATTCCCATCAGTGAGCGGTCCATCTCCTCTCGACCGATTGTGCGGATCTTCCAGTCATCGCTGATCTGGTGCATCCTTAACGGCTTACGGCCCATGTCCCCTCCCCTGTCGGTCGGTTGGTCGGTCGGTTGGTCGGTCGGTTGGTCGGTCGGTTGGTTGGTCGGTCGGTTGGTCGGTCGGTTGGTCGGTCGGGTGGTCGGTCGGGGCCTCGCGGAATCGGTGCTGGGAGGCGCACGAGGCGACGGACGACCCAT
>CAYNDU010000663.1:0-2913 GCA_964395615.1 uncultured Pirellulaceae bacterium
GTACGGTGACAACACGATCATCGTGCTCTGGAGCGACCATGGATGGCACCTTGGGGAAAAGCAACACTGGGGCAAATGGACCGGCTGGGAGCGATCAACCCGAGTGACCCTGGCGGTCGTGCCATCGAGGAAAATGGCCCCTCGATTAGACAACCTCGGCCAAACGTGCGACGAACCGGTCAGCTTGCTCGATCTTTATCCGACGCTGACGGAACTTTGCGGAGTGCCGGTCCCGCACGCATTGGATGGCCAAAGTCTTGTGCCATGGCTGAAGGATCCGGGACATCACACGGACCGAATCGTTCTTACATCATTCGACCCGGGAAATGTCTCGATGCGCTCGCGTGGTTGGCGGTACATTCGCTACCACGACGGCTCAGAAGAACTGTATGATCTGGTCGATGATCCGAATGAATGGGACAACTTGTCCGACCAACCGGAGCGAGCGTCTCTCCTGAACATGTTTCGCCGACAGGTTCCGGACGACGCTCTCAAGGCGGCTGACTGACCTTCGATCTCGGGCGAACCATGTGGTCATCACACGAAGTTCTCACATTATTCGTGTTCGCGACGAGCCTGGTCGCGAGGACCGAACGTAGGCGGTCGATGGGGTACCCGTTCCCTTTTTCGAATAGCACGGCCATAATAGACGCCTGACGCGCCGATGAAGCACGCATTCAGACGGCGAAACGGATGATATCTTTCCAACAACTCGCGGGTAACCAAAACATGTGGAATTCCAACGACATACCGAACGTGTGGCAGGAAGACATGCCGAAAATAGGCATCCGTCCGACCATTGATGGGCGTCTGGGTGGCGTGCGAGAGTCCTTAGAAGAACAAACACAGGCACTTGCCCATCGCGTGCAAGAGCTCCTGACCGCGGAGCTTTGCTACCCGACTGGGGCTCCGGTCGAATGCGTGGTCGCCAAACCGTGCATCGGAGGCTGCGCGGAAGCAGCTGCTGCGGACGAGCTGTTTCGTCAAGCCAACGTGGGTGTGTCGCTCACCGTAACGCCCTGTTGGTGCTACGGCTCGGAAACGATGGACATGGATCCGCTGCGACCCAAGGCTGTGTGGGGTTTCAACGGTACGGAACGGCCCGGAGCCGTCTATTTGGCAGCCGTGCTGGCCGGACATTCACAAAAGGGACTTCCGGCGTTTGGGATCTACGGACGGGACGTCCAGGACGCGGGCGATGGGACCATCCCGGATGATGTGAAACAGAAGTTACTCAGCTTTGCCCAATGCGGTTTAGCCGTCGCATTGATGCGCGGAAAATCGTACCTCTCGATGGGCGGTACCTCGATGGGAATCGCCGGCTCAGCCGTCGATTGCAGTTTCTGGGAGAAGTGGCTCGGGATGCGAGTGGAAGATATCGACATGACCGAGTTTGTCGGTCGCATGCGGAAGGGCCAGTTCGATCAGGACGAATTCAAGGAGGCTCTGGCCTGGGTCCAGCAGAACTGCCCGGAAGGGAAAGACTACAACAGCGACGATCAATGTCGCAGGCGCGAGCAGTTGGATTCCGAATGGTCGGATAGTGTCAAGATGTCGTTGATCGCTCGCGATTTAATGGTCGGCAATCCGAGATTGGCCGAGATGGGGCTCGGTGAACAATCGCAAGGTCACCGAGCCGTTGCGGCCGGGTTCCAGGGTCAGCGTCAGTGGACCGATCATTTTCCCAACGGCGACTTTCTGGAGGCGATTCTGAATTCATCGTTCGACTGGAACGGTCGCCGCGCGCCCTATATTGTCGCTACGGAAAACGACGCGCTCAACGGGGCGACCATGTTGTTTGGTCATCTGCTGACCAACACGCCACAAATCTTCGCCGACCTGCGCACGTATTGGAGTCCTGACGCCGTTGCCCGTGCGTGCGATGGCCATCGGCTCGAGGGGCTTGCCGAGGACGGGATCCTCCATCTGATCAACTCGGGCCCTGCAGCATTGGACGGCACCGGTCAGCTGGAAGCGGACGGCAAACCCACGATGAAGCCGTTCTGGGAGATTTCCGACGACGAGATGCGGAAGTGCCTGCAGGCCGTCACCTGGCATCCGAGCATTACCGAGTACTTTCCGGGTGGAGGCATGAGCACTCGATACCGCACGCGGGGCGGCATGCCGTCGACAATGACCCGCATTAATCTCGTCGCGGGGCTCGGGCCGGCACTGCAGATCGCCGAAGGCCATACAATCGACCTTCCAGACGACGTCCACAATGTTCTGGAACAGCGAACGAATCCGACGTGGCCGACCACGTGGTTTGCGCCACGCCTGACGGGCAATGGACCATTCGTCTCGACCTACGAAGTGATGAATCACTGGGGCGCCAATCACTGTGTGCTCACCGCTGGGCACGTGGGGCACCTATTCATTACGCTCGCATCGTTGTTGCGAATCCCCGTTTACATGCACAATGTCGACCCGTCCCGCATCTTTCGGCCGAGCGCGTGGAATGCGTTCGGCACGGAGAACCGCGAATCGGCCGACTTTCGCGCATGCGAGACCTTCGGTCCTCTGTATGGGCGGAAATAGATGGCACGATACAACAAGGCCGGCACGGCGCGCGGTGTATCAACTCGATTGACGCCTCCACACACAGCGTGCTCTTCCAGCGAGCACAGAACCTGCAAGTTTTCTTCCAAGATGTTCTGGTCTGCGTTCTCGCGTAATTGAGAAGAAGGACCGGTCGCCAGCCGCCTGAGACCCCAGTTAATCTGGTTGTACAATGATGAATCGAATAACGATCGCAATGTTACTGTTGACGGCGATGGCGCGCAGTGCGTCGGGCGATGTCCTGGCCAGTTGGAAGGAGACCCCACCGATCAGTGTCGGCGTCACCGGCATGATCGTGACGGTGACAAGCAGTTTGGACGACCCGAAGCAGGCGAAGGCCGATACGCCTCACGT
>CAYNDU010000664.1:0-2891 GCA_964395615.1 uncultured Pirellulaceae bacterium
GCCGTTCACGGCCTTGGCCGTGAACGGTTACAAAAAAAAACGAGCCCGTTCCTGCACCCCGCAGGCCGACTCACGGGCGGAAGCGCCGATGGCGAAGGACTTCTGCCCACCGTCCGAGGGGTGTTTCGTTTTTTTCGATGGGCCAATGCACCCTAGTCCGGAACTTTCTGTCCGGTCATGGCGTCTGGTATTAGCAGCCGTTATTGATCTTGAATGCACGTTTCGAGGCAGAGGACTTCGCTCATGAATCGGGTCACGCTATTCGTCGGGATTCTGGTCGGCGCAACCGCAAGTTCGACGAGCATTAAGGGACGTGAACGTCCGCCGCGAGGCGATGACGTCTCGAGGACCATGTCTCACGCCCCGAGTCTTTCCAAAACGGGCGAAGATGACAAACGGGCGGTTCGTGACAACCGACTGGATGAGGATACCGCCCTGACACGTGCCAGGCAGCGGTGTGCCACCAGACTACGGGAGTTGGATGATGCGCTTCATGCCGCACGGCGCCGACACGATCAGAAAGAACTGTCCGCGAAACGCAAACTGATCGAAGCCTATTCGGCCGCAATCGCACGAGCCCGGACCGAAAACGATGCAGGGCGTCTAAGGGTTTTGCGCCGTGAACAAAGGGAACTCGCAACGACGTTGCCGATGCCGATCAAGGATTTGGATGACACGGTACTCTATGAGTGCGTATTGGGCATGTACGGCCGCTCGATTCGTGCCGAAAGATACGCGTATGTCAATCTTCGACCACCGAGGGCCGACCTGTGGAGCGACGACATACAGGAGGCACTTCGAGGCAAGATCACCTTCGAAGGAATCGAATATGTCGGAACGTCCTTGCTGGTCATTGCTCGTAACGGCTGGTATTCGATTGACATACCGACTAGCGGCACCGAGTTTCGGCTTAACGGCCTGATGATGAGCGCCGGCGAGTGTGAACTCATGGCGGGCGTCTATTCCGTGGAAATCCATGCTCATTCTTGGGGTCAACCGTCGGTTCCCGGCGCACGGGCCACCGTTCGGCCGAAGGGTTCCACCCATTCGATCCCGTTCGTCAATACGGGAAAGGCGATCCGTGCCTTTCTGGACCAGCGAATTGACGGCCGCCGCGTGACGGAGGTCTCAGGTTACCGGCCGAAGGAACTCGATCTGTCGATTCGGTAACCGCCGTGCGTCACCAATGAGCCCCTGCCGGGAGCGGGATTTCTCCGGCTTGAAGACCGCACAACGGTCGACCCGACGGCGCGCTCGTTGCACTCACGTCGCGCAACCCTTGTATGTTGAAAGTCAGGGCGATTGCCCCTGTACCCAACCGACTCTTGTCACGGCAGACTAGACGGTTGTGGAAGTCGTGAGGAGATCCTGGCCTTTCATCTGGGCTGACATGGGAACGTGCCGTTGGCACTGAAGAACAAATGGTTTCATTGCGGGTGATGTCGCGGCGAAAGGGGGTGAAATTCACACAGGGAAGACTCGTCCACAAGCAACAAGAATTGGATTGTCGTGCGCCGTCCAGTGCTTCAGTCCCGAAGGGACGGCCCCAAGCCAGCCCGGGGTGGAGCGACGTGAGCCTTGCGAACGTCGCGCAACCCTGGGTAGGCAACGAGCAACCGGCCGAAACCCTGAAGGGGTGGCCCTAACAAGAACACAGCCCAATGTCCCAATCATTGGCCAAGGTGATCCTCCATATAACCTATGGCACGAAGCACCGCGAACCGTGCCTGAATGATCGCGATTTGCGATCCCCTTTGGACGCCTGCAACGCCACCATCCTATGTGGAAATCGACGGTCCAAGAGCGTAAAATGAATGCGCTTCACATTACGAGTCCGGGTGCGTCACGAAGGTGGAAGGTCGTATGAAGTCTCTTGTTGTTGCGTTCAGCATATTGGCGTTACCCGCGGTCGGACGGGCAGAGGACTCGGTCCAATTCAACCGTGACGTGCGGCCCATTCTGGCGGACCGCTGCTTCCATTGCCACGGCCCCAACCAAGGCGGGCGCGAGGCCAACCTGCGTCTGGATCGAGCGGAGGGGCCTGAAGGCGCCTACCGGACACTTGATGGAACGCAGGCCATCAAGCCAGGCTCGCTGGCTGATAGCGAAATCTGGAATCGGCTCACCTCTCAAGACGACGATCGGATGCCTCCTCCCGATTCCCCAAAGAAGCCGCTTTCGGCCGAGCAAAAGAATATCATCCGCCGCTGGATTGAAGACGGCGCTCCCTATGCCGATTTCTGGGCCTTTGTCCCTCCGGTCGAGCCGGATCTTCCCAACGTCGGCGGTGGGCCGTGGGCGAAACAAGCGATCGACCGACTGGTGCTTGGGAGACTAAAGGCCGAGAAGATGACGCCCTCCGGCCGAGCGGACCGCCGCACGTTGATTCGAAGGCTGAGTTTGGATCTGACGGGACTGCCACCCACACGCGATCAAATTCAGGCTTTTCAGGCCGATACCTCGACCGATGCGTACGAACGGCTGGTGGATCGCCTGCTGGCCAGCCCGGCCTATGGTGAACACCTTGCGAAATACTGGCTCGACCTGGTCCGTTTTGCCGACACCAACGGAATTCACCACGATCATTTTCGAAACATGACGCCCTATCGCGATTGGGTGATTCGCTCCTTCAATCAGAACCTCGCCTACAGTGATTTCGTGAAGTTCCAGCTGGCCGGCGATCTCTATGACCAGCCGACCAGGGATCAGCAGATTGCCTCCGGCTTCAATCGACTTCACTTGATCATTGATCGAGGAACAGCGCTTCCGGAGGAAAGTCTCGCTCGCAACGTCATCGATCGAGTGACGGCGGTTGGAACAGCTTTTCTTGGTTTGACCGTGCAGTGCACGGTTTGCCACGATCACCAATAAGATGCGCTTGCGAGGGCACC
>CAYNDU010000665.1:0-2890 GCA_964395615.1 uncultured Pirellulaceae bacterium
CTCACGTCGTAGTTCTCCGCATTGCCGGAGGCGTCCTCGTCCCATTGCTCACCAATGACGTACGCCACGGCCTCACCGTTCTTGGCATAATCAAACCGCACGGCCGTCACCTCCGGCTCGCCCGGCCCGGGCGTCGCCGGCTTGGTCACCACGCGGGAGACGTTGCCTGCGTCCGTGTAGAAGTAATACTTCGTGCCAAGCACCACGGCCGCGCCGGGATTGGCGCAATCCGTGGCCGCACCTACGTATTCGACGTAAAACTCCAGCCGGTTGTTGGCCGTCCCATAACTAACAGCATCGTCCACGTCATAAGTATAGCACGTAACCCGCCCCGCGGCATGATTGGTTTTTTTGGTTCGATTTCCGCCGGAGTCGTATTCGTACTCGATGTCGTAAACGTTGATTTGCGTCAGCGCGCTCGTTCTCGTTTCCCACGTCAATCGGCCAATCGAATCGTACTGAAAGACCGTCGCGTAGACGACCTGGGCGCCAACGGTTTCGTCGATCCACTCGATCTCGCCTCGGTCGGTGTAGGTGTAGTCCAGCTTTGTTAGCGTAACCGGCGAGCTGCCGCCATCCGTATGGAGAATCTGAGTAACCTGCCCGGCGTCATCGTAAGTGTAATCCGTCACGCTGCCGTTGCCGTTCGTGGCCTTCCTCAGCAGATCGTTGTCGAAGTATGTAAACGTTGACAGAACCACGGGATTCGCGGTCGGGCCTCGCGTGATCGCTACAAGCCGGTTGGCCGTATCGAATTGGAAAACCGTGTCCATGCCGTCCGGGCCGGTACGCGTGATCTTGCCACCCACAATGTCGAAAGCGTAATCAAAGCTCCGGCCGGGGGCGCCTTGCCACCATTCGTTCGTGGTTATCGTGCGTTTGGTCTGGAGGCCCAGTTCGTTGTACTCTTCGGTGAAATCTCGGTTGGTATTGATCGGACCTTGGAAATCCATATCCAATTGAGTGCTCGTCGGGAAACCGAGTCCGTTGTAAGTGATGCTATCGATTTCCCCCGATGGGACGTCGTACCACGGAGCGCCGATGGGGAGTTCTGGGAATTCGACCGGTATGATCGGAGCCGCGACCGGGTCGGCCAAACTGGGGGCGGCGCAGCCTGTGCTCGTCGTCTGGTTCACAGCGTTGTACGAGCTGCTTCCTCCGCTTCCGCTGAAGGGCGAACCACCGCTAACGGGGGCTGATGCGGTGTGTACGCGGGAGCCGGAGTCGTTGCCGAAGGACGTTCTGTAGATCCACGCCAGAGTGCTCTCTTCGTCCGGATTGCGGCCTTCTGCGTACGCGGATAGCTGGCCCCACTGGTCGTATTCGAGTTTCGTTTGGACGCCGTTCGGGTCGGTCACGTCCCGAAGCATGCCATTCGGTTGTGGGGCTTCGTTGTGGTAGTAGGTCATCGTCGTGGTTCCGAGTTGCCCGCCACCCAACGGCTGTTCGACCTTGGTCAGCCGAGTGGGGTAGTTCAGGTCCTCGTATAGAAGATTGGTTGTGATTCCGTCCTCATCGGTGTACGACGTCGGATTGTTCATGGCGTTGTAGGTCCAGGTCGGTACCATTTGCGGCGCCAACGGACTGGTCACGGTGAGCACATTGCCCTTGGTATCGTACGTCTGGGTCCATGTGTGGTCCAAGGCGTCCTTGAACGTAGTGAGATTCATATTCGCGTCGAACACAAACTCCTCCTCGTGACCCAGCGGATCCCTGATGAGCTCCAGGGACTTGAGCAAGCGGTCGTATTCATATGTCCAGGTTGAGCCACGCCGGTCCGTGTACATCGTTTCGGTAACACCGCGAGCCGAGACACACACGGTCGAAAACGTCTGAGTCAACCCGGTCAGGGGACCGGCGCCGTCCGGATCGGGATCAGTGACAACGTTGATGGCATCGTTGTACAGGTAACTGTACGAAAAGCAGTCAGGACTCTCCTCACCAATTCGCCGGTTGCAGATCTGGGCGATTCGGTCGGCTGAATCGTACGTGATATCGATAATCCCACCAACCGGATCCGTGATCTTGTTCAGACGCCCCGATGCGTCGTAGCCAAACGTCCAGCTTCGATCTTCTATCCAGCCGTTCGTCTCGGACGACTCCTTCGGATCGGTTATTTGATTGATTCTCGTAACATGGCCCGCTTGCGCCTTGGAGATGTGCAGAGTGCGGCCTGTTGCATCGGTAATGATCGCGTCGTCCAGAGTTGAAGCGCCCTTGTCAATCTGGATGAAATGCCCTGTGGCGTCGTAAATCTTGTTCGTGCTGCCGGCTGCGTATTCGTGATAGGACTGATCCTTGAACTTCAGGGTGTAAACCCCGCCGCCACTTGTGAATTCCTCTTGGACACCCGGTGGCGGAATGAAACCGCCGAGGCCATTTCCCTTGTAGATATCCAGCCGCCCATCAGCATGGCGGATATGAGCGTCCCCGGACGGCAGGGCAACGAGTGCGGAATCCGAATAAGACATCGACCAACCAGGCCCGATATCCACACCGAGCGAGCCGAGCGTCATAGACGGCTCATCAACCGCACTGGAGTTATGGTAAAGCACGAATCCCATGTCCGGGCCGGTTCCGGTCCAGCCAATGATGGGGATCGTCGTGATCACGTTGCCGTCGCGCGTGTTGACCGTGGAATACGTAGAAACCTGCATGCCGGTCTCCCATGCACGTGGCAAACCAGGTTGCGGGTTGGGAGGTATGCAGGGGGGCGGTGCGGCATGAGCTTCGCGGACCATCGGTGTTGAAACAGGCAACCCCAGTAGGAAGACCACCCCCACCACCGCCAGGACAACTCCGGCCACCGAGGCCGTTCGGGCGAACCCCCATCGTCTCTTGGTGTCCATCGCCTTTGCGGTGCTTGTTGACTTCGTGAATGATCTCGTGG
>CAYNDU010000666.1:0-2890 GCA_964395615.1 uncultured Pirellulaceae bacterium
GCCTCTGTGACTCCGTGAGAGGCCATTCTTCTGATCGAACTCGTTACCCAGCTCCGGGTTCTCGATATTGCGTTTCACCTTGAAAATCTCTGCCGGGGCCAGCAGGGTCTTACCTTCTTCCCGGCGAGTCGGCAGTTCGGGCAGTTTGTGCTGGAGCCGTAACCAGAATTGACGATCGGCCGACGATGTCAGGGACTCAGGAAGCTGGAGCAGCCTTGCCGTGACTGCGTGCAGGCCGGCTACTTCCGGCATCGGGTTCGTGCGGTCCCACCAGGTTTCCAAGGTCTGAACCGGGTCGTCCGGGATAGGGGACCGTGAACAGGGAGCCGTTAAACTTGATCGGATAGACGCCTCGCCCGGCGCAGGCCGTGATGTACCGTTGCAGGGCATAACCCTGCGAGACGGCGAACGCGTCACTGCCGGCCGCGATCGACTGCTCGGCGATCCGTTCACCGTCGAGCCAGATTTCCAATCGACCTGCATGTTTGTCACGTATCACATTGCCCACGACGTGATGCCATTGCTCGGGTTGCAGGCAGTCTTTGACATGGAGCGTGTCATTACCCACTATCAATCGGAGACTGTGCCCAGGCCAGGTGTCGATACGCTCGAAGTCAAGCAGGCCTTGCACCCGCGCCGTCATTCCCGGTCCGACCGACTTGACGTTGTGATGGTACCAACCGATCCGATGGGTACCGGGCGGCAGGATTTTGTCCGGTTCGACGACGGTTGGCCCATGCATGTTCGTCGGACGCGACCGGTCGAGCATCACGTCGCTGGTTTCAATACTGGCCAACGTCTCCGACTCCGTCCGCCACAATTCGATCGATGCGGTAGCCGTTCGATCGCTGGCCGACTCCACGTCAACTTGAATCACCGGGCGATTGGCGTCGACCCAAAGTCGTAAGGCGACCCGTTGTTGCCCCTCCCCTGCCTCGATCAGCAACGTCCCCTGCCGCAGCGACAAGGTCTGAAGGAACGGTCTTCCCGGTTGCCAGGCGGGCGGGTCGAGGTGGACGCGGACGCCGCCGACTTTTAGCAATCGGCCGTTGTCCCCCCACGCATCGGTCTTGGCAATATAGAAACGAAGATCGCCTTGCAGATCGACCCAGGCGTTTACACCGATGTCACCATTTCCCAGCGGCACCGAGCCCGCGCTGTCGTGGCTCGGGGAATCCCACTGGACATCATATCTGTCCGGATTGCCCACGCGATCGACTTCCCGTGCCGTCTTCTCGGTGGCAAGGACGTTGGGCGACCAAAGACTCGAGCATGCCAGGAGGACGCCGAGTGATGCAAGGCGAAACGGTCGCACGGAGCGCGCGGAAACGGGAGGAGAGTCCATGGTGAGGGTCCTTCGTACTGCCGCGGAGTTCGTCAACCCAGCTTCCACGGCTTGCGGTACTCGTAGAACATCATGTCGTTCGCTTCCGGGCAATTCGTTACCTGTTCCTTCACCGGGTCCCATTCAAGTCGCTTCCCGACCGCCAACGACATTTTTGACAACAGGCTCATGGTTGTCGAACGATGCCCTTCCTCGATGTCCGCGTTGGGACGTTTCCGCGAACGCATGCAGTCAAGAAAATTCCGCGCGTGCAAGGTGGTCATGTTGCCGTCTTTGCCGGCGATCTTGATCGGTTCCATACGGGGCTTGGGATCTTGCCATCGGCCCCCCTTTTCCGGAACGACTTCGACGGTTTGATCATTGGCGTACAGGCTGCCGGACGTGCCCCGAAACTCCACGTAACCACCGCGAGCCATTGTTGGGTTTCCGTTCGTCTCGTACATGCCGAACAGCGAGAGCCATCCTTGTGGGAACTCGAACATTGTCTCGGCCGTATCGGGAATCGTGCGGTCGTCGTCGATTGCGTACTTTCCGCCCATGCAACAGATCGAGGTGGGAGCCTGGGCGTTCATCAGCCAGCGAATCAAGTCCAGGAAGTGAACTCCATTGTTGGCGATTTGACAGCAATACTCCTTCCACCACCGAAACTTATAGGGCGCAATCGTAGCCTGAAACGGACGCTTTGGGCGCGGACCCAACCACAGATCCCAATTCAAATCGGCCGGTGGCGCCGTCCGTTTGGCCTTGCCGATACCGTCGGGGTACAGATTGCTGCGGTAGAAGCTTCGCGTGACCGTGACCTGGCCCAACTTGCCTTCTTGCACGAGTTGAGCCGCCTGGGCGTAGATTTGCCCCGAGCGTCGATGCGTTCCGACCTGCACGACCCGATTCGTCTCCCGGGCCACCTCTACCATTCGCCGACCTTCGCCGATGGTCAGAGATACGGGCTTTTCTACGTAGACATCCTTGCCCGCGTGGCAGGCATCCACCGTCATCAAGGCATGCCAATGGTCGGGAGTCGCAATCACAACGGCATCGATGTCCTTCCGATCGAGGACCTTTCGATAGTCTTCAAATGTATCGGGCCGGCCGTCCAGTCGCTGCTTGACCGATGCGAGCGTCGTTTGAGCAACGTCGCATATGGCGGCGATCTCCATGTCCTTGTGCGGGAGGAACGACGAGATCAATTGTCCGCCCCGGTTGGCCACGCCGATGAATCCGAGTCGAATGCGATCGTTGGCGCCGAAGGCCTGCCTGGCCTGCAAAGCGGTCAGACCGACGGCCGTCGCCGCGGTTGTCCGATGAAACGTGCGACGCGAATACTGTGATGGCTGCATGGTCACTGTCCTTCGTGTTTGCTCCGTTGTTCGTGAAGTGTCGGCCGCCGTCCGAACGGTCGCCGCCAGCACCCATTGGAATCGACCGGCCGGATGGATGCAACGGCCGGCCGATTTGATTGAACGGACGAATTGAGGCGAGCTCTCGGCCGAAGCGGCCTCGATCGGATGCTCTAGCCGGCCTCGCTGACATCCGTCGGTTCGGCCA
>CAYNDU010000667.1:0-2884 GCA_964395615.1 uncultured Pirellulaceae bacterium
ACATTCAACTCTGTGAGCTCGTTCGGAACGGACGTATCGGAACGCTTGAACACATTAAAGTAACGTTACCCGGTGGAAATGAATCTCGAGGCGAGAACTTTCAGCAGCGCACGGTGCAGCCGGTTCCCGACTATTTCAACTACGACATGTGGCTCGGCCAGGCTCCTCAACGACCCTATATCCCGGCACGCACTCATGGCAGCTTTCGCTGGTTCCTCGACTACTCGGGAGGCCGGATCACTGACTGGGGTGCACACTTGATCGACCTGGCTCAATGGGGAAACGGGACCCAGACCAGCGGGCCGGTCGAGGTCGAGGGGCACGGCAAGTTTCCGCCTCGTGATGCAGTTTTCAATACGGCGTACGAATTCAGCGTGGATTACCGGTATGCCAATGGCGTAACGCTTAACGTGTCAAGCAGTCAGCCGGGCATCCGTTTTGAGGGGAGCGAGGGATGGATTGGATTCCAGGGTTGGCGCGGCCCCCTGGCCGCCAGTGACCCGAAGATCCTGACGTCAAAAATTGGCCCTCAAGAGGAGCATCTGTACCGGCCGCGCGTCGTGATCGCTCGCAGCGACGGTTCAAAGGGGGGAGAACATCGAAACTTCATCGACTGCGTCAAGAGCCGGACGCCCTGCTACGCTCCGGCCGAAATCGGGCACCGAACGATCTCGATCGCGCACATCGGTAACATCTCGATGTTGCTCGGACGCAAACTGAAATGGGATCCGGACGCCGAGCGGTTTGTAGGCGATGCCCAGGCCGACGGAATGCTGGTTCGCCCCCAGAGACCACCCTGGACGCTGAGCAACGTCGATTCCTGGTTGTGAGCGTCGGCATAACCGTTCACGGCCTTGGCCGTGAACGGTTGCTCTTACTCTTACTCTTACGATCAGGAACCAGGTCGCCGCTTGGACGGCGATTCAGTTTCCAGCCGATTTTGTCCGATCGTCTCAGCGGTCCCTGCGGCGTGCCTTCATTCGGCCGCCAATTCTCAGGAGACGTCGATGGCGTAGGGCGCTCGCTGCTTGCGGCTCAAGAGACCGCTTGCCGCTTCATCGCCGATAAAATCTTCCTTCACCGGATCCCATTTCAGTTTTCGCCCAAGCCGCATGGCGATATTCGCCAAATGGCATGCGCTGACCGAACGATGGTGGGACCGGATATCAGAGATCGTCTTGCCGCGATCCTTGACGCATTCGAAGAAGTTCCGCATGTGGTTACCGGGTTGCTTGCCGTGGCAGAGTTTCAGCATCGCCTCCTGCATCCAATCGTGATCCTTGTCGGTCAACTCCTCGACCGGCTTTCCGGTCAGGCCGCCTCGGTTAACGCGGATGCGTCCCCGTGTTCCGGAGATAATCAGCTCGTTCTTTCCGCTAAACAGGCGAATGGTCTTTTCGCCGGCAAACTTCATGGTGCAATCGAACGAAAGCGCCGTGTTGTATCCGTTGGCGACACTGGGGTAGTCCCCTTTACCGTCGATTTCGTAAGGCCCGGTGTCGTCCAATCCGAGCGCCCACATGGCAATATCCGTGTGGTGTACGCCCCAGTCCGTGACTTGACCTCCCGAATACTCCAACCACCAGCGAAAATCATAGTCGCACCGTTGCTTGCAGTATGGCACACTCGGCGTCTGGCCCTGCCAGAAATCCCAATCCAGTTCGCTCGGCGGCGTACCGTTCTCAAACGGGCCGCCCTTCTGTCCCTGACCGACCGAGCTGAGTGCATGCAGTTTCTCGCCAAGGCGTCCGCTACGCGCCAGGACCGCGGCCTTGAGAAATCCCTGATTGAATTCGCTGCGTTGCTGAGTACCAACCTGGAACACTCGCTTGGTCTTCTCGGCAACCTTCAGAATCTGCTTGCCTTCGTCGATCGTCAGCGTCAACGGCTTCTCGCAATAGACGTCCTTGCCGGCCAACATGGCGTCGATCGCAACTTTCACATGCCAGTGGTCAGGGGTTCCAACAGTGACCACGTCGATGTCCTTGCGTTCCAGGAGCTTTCGATAGTCCTGGTACACCTGGCACTTGCCTTCATACCTCTCTGCAAAAAAACGACCGTGTGCCAGATTCACGTCGGCACAAGCGACCATGTTCCCAACCTGTCCGGCCTGATGACCAATCGTTGCCCCGCGACCCGGATGAGCACCCTTGCCGGTATAACGATCTACATAGACACCGGTTCCAATCGAACCGACGTTGAGGCGATCGTTGGCCGATTCGGGGCGAGCGTGCGCACTTGACCAGATGTAGGGGACGGTTGCCGTCGAGCCAGCCACGACGGCGACGCCTTTGAGAAAGCCCCGCCGACTTGTCGTTCGTTTCATCGTTTGTCTCTCGTTTATTCCGGGATTGAGTGAGCGATCTCTACGGTACCGGCGCCGACCAGACGACGGCAATAGAACTCATTCGCCGCGGACGCGTTCCAGCACTCGGCCATTATAGCAAATTTGACGGTAGAAAACCGCTTTGGGAGCCACTATACTCGCAGCAACTCGTCCAATCGGCGATGTTGGGGGATCTGCCATTGCGGCTGCCGTTCACGGCCGATTTTCTGGTGCATGCGTACCGAGCCATTTCCGGCAATCGGGCCCTTCCCCTGCATCTCCCCTTTCGCTTGGCGTTTGCCAGGCAGGAGAAGAACCTCGATGGCACGAAAGTACTCGTTCCCGTTTCGTAACGCTACACTCTTGGTCATGGCGGCCATGTTGTTATCGAGCCAACAGACGGCTCAGGCACAGGACAACGCGGGCGCCGACATGGAAAAGCAGATGATGGAGAAGTGGACCGCGTTCATGACTCCCGGCGTTCCGCATGAACGACTCAAGAAGCGGGCCGGCAAATGGGAGTACACAATGAAGATGTGGATGGCTCCGGGAGCTCCG
>CAYNDU010000668.1:0-2874 GCA_964395615.1 uncultured Pirellulaceae bacterium
ACACCTGGAAGAACAACCAGGGAATCCCAATCGCCCGAACGTCAAGATCGCGCTAAATAATACGTCCACCCAAAACGAGCCCGTTCCTGCACCCATGCCGCTATCCCTCACGAAAGTGGAAAAAAACTGAAAAAAGTGCAGCCGATTTCGCAGCTTATCAATACATGCGAATATCGCTCTTGGTTGGAAATGGTCTGTGTCAGGCACGCCTATGGATCATACGGGCATTAAATTGGGCGGGATCTCAGATAGGCAGTCTCCTTCACGCCGTACTGCGCCTTCCAAGTCGAATGATACGGATGCTGGGCAACCTATTCTCGCGTCATCCGTCTGTTCCAACAGAAGCAGATGCGATTCGAACGGCGGCCGAGACCGTCAGTAAGCAGGTCATCAAGAACGCTTGGTGGGACCGGCTTGGAGGATGGGCTTCAAACAAACCTACGGACCTCAGTTTGCACCACTTCGTTAACGTTAAACCGATAATGGAAACTCCAGTGAATAATCCCGGTTAGGGTGAACTAGATTGGAGCCGGGCCGGTCCGAGGCCGATGAGTAAGATGCTCATCAACTATCCGAGGTGGCGCTGCAGCCTCGCATTCAACTCCTTGACGGACGGTCTGCCATGTACGCTCGGCCTTCGCGCTCAAACAAAGTCGACCTCCCGTTCCTGAGAACCGATCGGACGCACCAGGGAGGCCCAGGTGTCCGAATGGTGGCTCAAGAAAGATACCGCGGGTGGCAGCTGACGCTCGAGCAGTGCCGCGTCGGTGTGACCCTGACTCGGACTCAATTCTCGATTCGGCTGAACGATCCGGTAGCGCGTCGAGAAGAAACCCTGACCGGTTTTTCCAGTCGCTCGACGGCGGAACAGGCTGGCATGCGACGAATCGACTTTTTGATCGACATCCATGATCCGCAGGCAAAGCGGATGCTGCAACAGCGTCGAGCGGCTCGAGTTCGCCGTGCTCGCGAACGTCGCTAAAAGTCGCGAACGTCGCTAAAAGTAATGAACGGCGTTTTGAAATACGACCAGCCCATCGCCCGGTTCGCGTCCTTCCCCGCGAGTCCAGCGGGGATGATGGGTACGCCGCAGATGGCGTTCCGGGTGAGGCATCATGCCCAGCACTCGACCGGTCGCGTCGCAAAGCCCAGCGACGTTGGCCATCGACCCGTTCGGATTGGCTGGGAATGATAACGGTCTTTCGGAAGCCTCACCGTTCGTGTCACAGTAGCGTAACGCAAGCTGTCCCGCCTGCTCCAAGGTGGACAGAACGTTCGCGTCGCGAGCGACGAACTTCCCTTCGGCATGAGCGATCGGCAGATAGAGCTGTTTCACCCCCTTCAACATCACGCAACCGTTGCCCCCAGTTGCCAGGTTGACCCACCGATCCTCGTATCGCCCCGACTCGTTCCAGGTTAACGTCGCCGGCTCGTCCGCCCCATCTTTCGCCTGAAAGAAGACACCCGCTTTCATAAGGACCTGGAAACCATTGCAGATACCCAGCACCAGTTTTTCGGTGGCCTGGAATTGAGCCACCGCGTCACGGAGATGGTGGCGGATCTGGTTGGCCAGGATCCGGCCGGCCGCGACATCATCCCCATAACTGAACCCACCGGGAATACAAAGGATCTGGAACCGGCTCAATTCGGCCGGGTTTTCCAACAGGCGGTTAATATGGACGCGTTCGGACCTGGCACCTGCCAATTCGAACGCATAGGCCGTTTCCCGATCACAGTTTGTGCCGGGCGCCCGGAGTATCAAGACACGAGGAATGGCCATGGATTCGGAGTTTCCCAGTCGGTAATGTGGATCTCACTGCCAGTTCAATGGACGCTGCCAGCTGCGCTTCAACGATGCGATTTCCTCGGAAATCAGGATTTTCGAGTCCTGGCCATCGTCCCGTCGGACGACCAGTTGTTGTTCCTCGGTCACCACGCCCAAGTGGCCCCAAGGTACCTGCATTTCGGTCAGCAACGCCTCGAATTCCACTCGGTACTGTTCAGCCACCTCGCACACGAACCGCGTGTTCGACTCGGCAAACAGCGCGGCCGTGACTTGGGGATCCAGAGGGTCATTCGACCACTCCGGTCCCCAAAGGGCCTTCGACGATAATGAGTCGGGGTCGGGTGGCGCCGAGCTGGTGTCGGCATGGGACCCCGAGTCGGGTAACTCAAGGTGCCGCACGGGTACAGCCTCAGCAACCACGTCGGCACCCAGACCGCCGGCAAACGCCATTTCGGCCAGCGCGACGGCCAGACCACCTTCGCTCAAGTCATGGCAGCTGCGCACGTTCCCGGCGTGAATCGCCTGATGGATTGCTCGAAACGTCCGGCGTGCCTGTCGCGCATCGACACTCGGGACACGGCCGCCCTCCAGCTGGTGAATCAGGGAGAAATGCGAGCCGCCCATTTCTGCATACGTCTGGCCTACCTGGTACAAACGGTTTCCCGGTTCCTTCAAATCCATCGTCACGCATTGATGGACGTCCGGTACCTGGCCGATTGCACTGATCAGTAGCGAGGGAGGAATGGCGATCGTCTGACGGTCACCACTCGAATCGACAAAACTGAACTCGTTGTTGAGGCTATCCTTGCCACTGACGAACGGTGTCCCCAACGCCACGGCCAGATCTCGGCACGCCAAGGCAGCCCGAACGAGCGATCCGAGCGTTTCCGGTCGATCCGTATATCCCCAGCAGAAATTGTCCAGGATGGCGATGCGATCGGGATCGGCGCCCACCGCCACCCCGTTCCGAATCGCCTCGTCCATCGCGCTGGCGGCCATGGAGTAGGTGTCGAACGAGCCGTAATGCGGGCTCATGCCACAGCTTATCGCCAGGGCGCACGGCGAGGCGAGGTGTGGTCGCGAGCTGC
>CAYNDU010000669.1:0-2853 GCA_964395615.1 uncultured Pirellulaceae bacterium
GAACCGTGGGTCAAATGGTGGTGTTTGTTCGTCGCCCGGTTGGTGGTCGATTATTTGCGTGCCAGGTTGGCCTGAAAGAAGTCATCCCCCCGCCGCTTCCCGGCTCCCCGGTAGAATCGAGACATCGGCTCGTCGGGTTCCGGCAGCCAGGAAAAACAACTCGCCCGATCTCCCACGATCGTCGCTGCGTTCAATCGCACACAATCAACTCCATGCGACCAGAACAATCGCCCATCGGGATCGACCAGCCACCAGGCCCCGTCCCGGCTGGTCACGCGAAAGCGACCGGAAGCCTCAAGTTGCGGGCCGCTGCCCCAGCCGCCGAAATTATCTCGACTCTCCAAGAACGGGTGGTTCTTGAGATCCTCATTTTCCAATCTGATTCGATCGGCAAACTCCTGATCGCTATGGACCTTACCCGGCCAGTCGGCGCCGCGGTACTGGCCGTAACAATCGACAAACGAGTCGAGGTCGGCTGACCGCCCCAGTGATTCCAATTCGATGCGATGAAGGCGCAACCGGTGAACCTGTTTCGGCTGACCCAGAAACAGCTGAAACTCGGTGATCTGGCTCGCATCCAGGCGAACGCCATTGTGCGAAACCGTAACGTCCGTGGAGGTGCGCCGGTGAACCAGGGGCGGCTGACCACGCATGCCGATCGTCTCCGGCTGCGTCCCGAGAGGCATGAGCAATCGTGCTCGCTGACCCGGGGCGAGTTCCACACCTCCCTGCCGGCCGCGGCCTGTTTCGGCTCGCGAGTCGATGCGAAGATTTGCCGTGACGGCGTCGTTCGTCGGATTACTCAAGGTTACCGCCAACACGGCGGCACGCGACCAATCCGCAGGATATGCCAATCGCTCAGGTACGAACCTGACATGCGGCCATGACTGACTGTGGCCAAACGTCAGCAAGACACTCGTTTCCTTCCCGCCGGGTGACACCTCTTTTTTCACCTGGCAATCGTTCAACAGAAGCATTGTCAGCGTCTGCTGGGACGAAAGGTCGACGAGCTCGTCCGCGTCGACTGGTGGTACCAGGCCCATCAGACAACAACCGGTCATTGCGAGCGACCGCCAGGAGCACCACACCACAAGAATCGGCCGAAATCGTTTCATCATCAGCGGTTCTTAATATAGGCTTTGTCAGAGACCAAGGGCCGCCGGGCGACCGCCCTGGAATTGTAGATCATATGATTCCGTCGCTCAATCAGCATCGGGTCACCGGCCGATCGTTGACGGGCCGGCTCCGGCCGTCGATACTGGGGCATGTCGTCCGCCGCAAGCCGGTAGGACTCGTACCGCCATCCCCGTTTCACGATCCGAGACACGCCCATGCTCGACACTTATGCCCCAACCGTCCGTTGCCAGCACCGTTCACGACTCGTCATCTCGCGACTGGTCTTCACGATCGTCGTGGGATCCGTCATGGCGCCTGCCGAACGAAACGCCTATTCCGCCGAAGAGGAGCCGGTTCCGAATATCATGGTGATTCTCGCCGATGACCTGGGCTACGGGGATCTCAGTTGTTACGGTGCCAAGGATCTTCAGTCGCCGAATATTGACGCTCTGGTCGCCTCCGGCATGAGGCTCGATCCGTTCTACGCCAACTGCCCCGTCTGTTCTCCAACGCGCGCGGCATTACTGACCGGCCGGTTTCAGGAGCTCGTCGGAGTTCCCGGCGTCATTCGAACGCACCCTGAAAACAACTGGGGATACCTGGCCGAGGACGCACTCCTGCTTCCGGTCCTGTTGCGTCGGTCCGGATACACGTCGGCCATAATCGGCAAGTGGCATCTTGGTCTGGAGGCACCGAACTTGCCGAACCTGCGCGGCTTCGATTACTTTGCCGGGTTCCTTGGCGATATGATGGATGATTACTACCTTCATCGGCGCCACGGATTCAATTACATGCGCCGCAACGAAAAGGAAATCGATCCTCAGGGACACGCCACCGATCTCTTTACAGAGTGGGCATGTGAGTACGTTCATCAACAAGCGCAGGCCGATCGCCCGTTCTTTCTCTACCTGGCATATAATGCACCGCACACTCCCATCCAGCCCCCGGAAGATTGGCTGCAACGAGTAAAGAAGAGGGAACAGGGAATCAGCGACAAGCGTGCCAAACTGGTCGCATTGATCGAACACCTGGATGCCGGAGTGGGACAGGTTCTGAACGCTCTGAAGGAATCGGGGCAAGCCGACGATACGCTCGTCATCTTCACGTCAGACAACGGAGGTCAACTCTCCGCGGGCGCCAACAATGGGCCACTGCGAGACGGTAAGCAGAGCATGTATGAGGGCGGACTGCGAGTGCCGACATGCGCCGTCTGGCCGGGCAGAATTGCCGCAGGCAGTCGATCGGGGGGCGCCATGATGTCGATGGATCTGTTCGCCACGGCGTGTGACGCCGCCGGAGTGAATATTGACCACCCGATTGACGGAGTCTCCTTGCTCCCGGTACTCGTCGGCAAGGGCAAGCCGCCCGAGAATCGCGATCTATTTTTTCACCGCCGTGAGGGGGGTGCACGCTATGAGGCGTTGACGACCTCGGCGATGCGGCGCGGCGATTGGAAACTGGTGCGTAACAGCCCCTTCACGCCACTGGAGTTATTCCATGTCAGCCAGGACCCACAGGAGAAAGTCGACCTGGCAGGCAAGGCAGTTCGGCAATTCCGCGATATGGCCGCCGCCCTTCGCACGCAAGTGCAACGAGGCGGCGCCGTCCCCTGGCAGCCACCGGCTCGACGGGACACACGCGCCGATTCGCTTCGCTAAGTGTCGCGTCGGTTGTGTAGAACCGCGCCTACCACGGGCAAGCTGCCCGTGGCAACGAAAGGTACACGCGTTCCCGTAC
>CAYNDU010000670.1:0-2847 GCA_964395615.1 uncultured Pirellulaceae bacterium
CGCAGCAGCTGGAGGACCGACGACGCGATCCCGATCAACTGACGCTGGAGATGGTCCGCAGTCGCCTATTTGACATCCTCGCTGGCTATGAAGACCAAAACGATCATGATGCCTTGCGCACGGACGCGATCGTTAGCGCGTTTTCCCGGCAGTAGCGGCCGAATCGAGTAGCTGTACCTCCCAGAGCGTCGGACCCTCAGTTGCCTCCAGGATCACCAGTCGCACTTTTCGAGCGGTGTTTCGCTGGACTTCGATCCGATGCCGTGGGCCGATCGTGGTCCCCGTGTGAATTTTTTTCCACGCGCCGTCAACCTCAGCTTGCAGCTCAAATCTCTGGACACGCTGATAAGGTTCCGGCTCATCGATCATCACCTGATCGAATGCTGCAGGTCGGCCCAGGTCAAGTTCCAACGTGGCTTCGAGCGTTCCCGAATCGGTAGCCCAACGTGACGCGGGATCGTCGTCCACGGCCTTATCGGCGCCGTACTGGCGCATGCGGCCAAACACGTTCGAGGCAACGGCCCGACAACCGTAGGCCAGCGAGGCGCTCTTGTAGTGAACGCGCATTGGCTTAATCGAAAACGCCGGCCTGTCGAGCGTCAACCGAATGGCTGTCGCCATTCGGTCCCGATCTGACTGGTCAACCTTGATCTGAATCCCATCCGCCGACTGCTCGCAGATCACATTCCCGCCGCCCAAGCGCTTCGCCTCAAGGACTTGCGCATCGATGGGTGGCAGATCAAGGGGTCCTCTCTCGGGCCATTTCATAACGTAGAGGAAGATCTCACGCTCCCGACAGGTCGAGGCGCCCCATTTGCCGGGCTGGAACGGTCCCCCGCGCGTGCCATAGACTCCTTCACCATACCGGTCCAACCACTTTCCCATTTCCTGCAATCGCTTGACCTGCCGCGGCTCGATTCGGCCGTCGGGCATGGGACCGACGTTGAACAACAGGTTTCCGTCGCCTCCGACCGTTTGGAGCAGTGTCTGCAGGCATTGTTCGAGCGACTTCAGCTGGTCGTTGGGTTTCCAGGCCCACTGACGGCAGATGGTCATACAGGTCTCCCATGGCCGCTCGCGGTTAAACCCTCCGACCCGTTGTTCCGGCGTGTCGAAATCTCCAGGCAAACCACCGCGATTGTTCAAGACGATCCGCGGTTGCAGCGAGTGGATCAGTCGAAATGATTCGGCCGGTGTATCGCCCCACAACTCGCGAGGGCTATCAAGTCCGTCGAACCAGAAGATGTCGATCGGGCCGTAGTTCGTGCATAGTTCTTCGATTTGCGACAAGTAGTACTTCAGGTAGCCCTCGTGGTGGTCTGTCGCAAAATCGGAATGGTACCAGTCACGCGGTGAGTAGTACCAACCGAGTTTCATACCCTCTCGGTGGCAAGCGTCAGACAACTGCTTGCAGATATCTTTTCCATACGGTGAGTCTGGACTCGTGATCTTATAGTCTGCCACATCGGAATCGAAGTTACTGAATCCGTCATGGTGCTTCGAGGTAAACACGATGTACTTCATTCCCGCCTGTCGAGCAATCGTGACCCATTCGTCCGCATCAAAATTCACGGGGTTAAACTTCTTGTACAAATTGTCGTACTCTTCCATCGGCACCGTCCCCGTTCCTCCCCGCGCATGACCTCGGCGAGGCCCTTTTCGGGACCATCCGATTTCCGTACCCTTCAAGCTCACCGGTCCCCAATGGACGAACATCCCAAATCGACGGGCTTGCCACTCTGCCATGGTTGCATCCGACGCAGCGGGCAGTGGTCGCCCGTTCGAAGGAGGATCCTGCGATCGGCTATGCGGTATGCAGAATAACAAGAAAAGAACAAGCCAGACCGTTACCAACGTGAGGCGTTGTCGCATGGTGTTGATTCCCGCAGGTAGGTGGTGCGAAACGAGGGAATGGGGCGCTGCTTCCATCGGAAAGACGACGCCAGGCAATCTCCGTCAAGAAAGAACCGGACGTCCATTCTACCAATATAGAAGGCGCCGCGAGTTCCAAAGCCCGGCGAAAAATATCGGCGGCCGTTTTCTATCTCGCGTAGGAGAAGCCCCAGCTGACACCGGGGCGATGTTGGTATCGATGACGATAAGCAGGAGGGGGAGGACGGTAGCAGCCTCCCCAGTAGGGTGGCGCCATATAATGTTCTTCGATAACGACCGGCGGCCCGTTCGCCATTACCGGTCGGGCTTGCCGTTGCGACCATGCGTCCTGCATCGCGTTGATCACCGGCTCGCTGACACCCGATTCGTGTAACTGAATGATGTCGCTCGGAGTTAGTCGAGTGGCGACACCGTTCGCGCGAATGTGATTCGTAATCACGTCATCGCTCAGCCCGGATCGGGCCAGCGCTGCGACATCAGCTTGCGTTACCGCGCCCCGCATCTGGCGGCCGGTCCGTTGTTCGATGTACGCTTGTCGCCTGGCTGTGTCCTCATCGATCGAGTCTCCGATGGCCGCTCCGGTTACCGCACCGACGGCCGATCCGAGGAGCGCGCCGGCAGCGGCATTTCCCTGATGGTCTCCGAGCGCCGCTCCGGTTACCGCACCGGCCACCCCGCCAAACGCTGCCCCACGATCCGCGTAGTATGGCGATTGGCAGCCGATTGCCATTACCAGACTGGCTGCCACAACGAAGGTCAGCGTGCTCGTACCATTTGCCATTTCCGTCCTACCTCGCGATATCGACTTGGGTTCGAGTACCGGTCGACTTCAGATCCGCGCAGCCGACCGGCGCATGATCACGCGCCCGGCAACCGGACAACTTCGCCCGTATAGCAACGCGCGTCGCGAATGGTCTCTATTTGGGCCCGTGGGGTCAAGACCACTTGCAGGCG
>CAYNDU010000671.1:0-2831 GCA_964395615.1 uncultured Pirellulaceae bacterium
TCCAGTGAACACCTTGCTCAGCCCAACCGCTACGGAAGCTCGTTCCTGCACCCGCGACCATTCGGCGCGACACGTGCGGCTTGCATTCGTTCAACGGCCGGAACACAATGGGCCTTTTGTTGCGTCATCAAAGGGGAGACGCGCGCATTCCGGACGGGACCGACCATGATTGAGGACTCGCGTGATGAAGAATCGCCAATACCCGGTGGTGCTCGGACTTGTCGGGCTGTTCGTGTCGTTCAGCGTCTGCTTGAACGTAGCGCGAACCGAACCGCCGAATGTTCTCGTCATTCTGATTGACGACATGGGCTGGGGAGACTTCTCGTGCTTCGGTAATACGGAACTCGAGACGCAGCACATTGATCAGATGGCCGCCGAGGGAATTCGCTTCGAGCAGTTCTATGTTAACTCGCCTATCTGCTCGCCGTCCCGCACCGCGTTATCGACCGGGCAATACCCTCAACGCTGGCGAATCTCGTCGTACCTGGCCAGCCGAGCGGCGAACCAAGAGCGTGGGATGGCCCAGTGGCTCGACCTGAAGGCCCCTATGGTCGCCAGGTTCTTTCAAGCGGCCGGCTATGCCACCGGTCATTTCGGCAAGTGGCACATGGGCGGTCAACGGGATGTGGGTGAGGCGCCACTTATCACGGAGTATGGGTTCGATGAGTCGTTGACGAATTTCGAAGGCTTGGGGCCACGCGTCCTTCCGCTCTGTAACGCATACGATGGCGAACCGCTGCGCAAACACGCCTTAGGTTCGGACCGGTTGGGCCACGGCCCGATCACCTGGGAAGACCGCTCCAACGTCACCGCCTCATTCACTCAAGCCGCCCTGGCATTCATCCAGAAGGCCGAGAAGGCCAATCGTCCGTTCTTTGTCAATCTCTGGCCCGACGATGTGCACTCGCCGTTCTACCCGCCCAAGGTTCGGCGAGGCGACGGCGCCAAACACACTTTGTATTCCGGCGTCCTCGACACCATGGACGAACAGTTCGGCCCGCTGTTCGACTACGTCCGCTCGAACGAGAAACTGAGAATGAACACCCTCGTCTTGATCTGCTCGGACAATGGGCCCGAACCGGGCGCCGGTTCGGCGGGGCCGTTTCGCGGATCCAAGACGATGCTGTTCGAAGGCGGTGTCCGTTCGCCCTTGATCACATGGGGACCGGGGTTGATTTCTGCCGATCACGTTGGCAAATGGAATCGTGATTCACTGCTCGCCGCCATCGATATCGGTCCATCGCTGCTCGATCTCTGTGGTGTTTCGGTCCCTGAATCGATTCAATTCGACGGTGAGTCCCTGCCCGACGTGCTGGTCGGAAAGTCTCACCGTTCGCGCAGCAACCCACTCTTTTTCCGCCGCCCGCCCGATCGGGACCGCTTCTATGGCCAGGACGATCTGCCCGATCTGGCCGTCCGCGACGGTAACTGGAAGTTGCTCTGCGAATACGATGGGACCAACGTCAAACTGTACGACCTGGCCCGCGATCCCGGCGAGACGCGGAACCTGGCAATCGAACGTCCGACCGTGGTGAAGCGGTTCAGCGAGCTAGTCGTCCAGTGGCATGAGGGGCTCCCGCCAGACAACGGCGTTACCTACCTGGAGAATCGGGCCAAGAACAAACGGCCCGCTCGCAACAAGCAATCGGGGGCTGCGAAATGACACCTGATAATCGGCGGACGGCCGACCTGCCTGGGCTCGCACCTGAGGATGTGCCGATCGGGAATCAGAAAGCAGGAAAACCGCTCAACAATCCCGTCCGCTCAACGACCCCGTCTGCTCAACGATGCCGTCAAAGCGTCGATTTCGTCAGGACTTGCTGCCCGAGAGTTGTCGCATGGCCGTAAAGCCGGAGTCGGTCAGAGAATAACCGCCCGCCGATCGTTCCCTGAGGATCATGCCACGGTTGGCCAATCGGCCTAAACCGACGCGATGTTTTTTCATGAGAGGACCTTGAAAACAGAGCATTTCTCCCGATTGCACTAGAAACTGTTCAAAGATGTGCAATACGGATTGTTCTGATGTGGTCAGCAAGGTCACTCCTCTCGTCTGAATAATGAAGGCCCGCTCGACACACGTCCGTGGTCGAGCTAAGGCCTCGAAGTTCTACCCACACGCTTTGGCGTGATGGACCAGACTTGTTTCACGCCCGCACTGCCTGTTGCGCCAAATACCGGCGATCAAGCCGGATTCCAAACACAACCTCGATACGGGACTTTCGCTCACCGACGAACGGCGATCCGTCGCTGTTCAGCCGACAACCTTGACGTTCTCGGCACGCGGGCCCTTGGGGCCGCGTCCTTCGGTGTATTCGACAACCTGCCCTTCTTGCAAATCGTCGAAGCTGCCCTCAAGCATTGCCGAGTGATGGAAGAAAATATCCCCTCGCTCACCTTCGATAAACCCAAACCCTTTGTCCGTCAGCTTCTTAATCCTACCTTGCGACACTTCATTACTCTCCCGGCACACGAAAAACTCAATGGCAAAAGACCGCGCGGCGTGCCAATTCACGCAGGCCAAACTACTCATGCCCATACGCCGGGCAAACTAGCCTAGGGGAACCACCGGAACCTGACAGTTCACGAATGGAAGAAAAGCACACAAAGCGTCTGCCGTTTCATTGCAAAGGTCGAACAAAGAGGTCGCCGCTGTTCCCACCCTGAAGGTTCGTCAACAACGGCAAGGAATCTTGCACAGCCAGTGGTTCCGATCAACCGAATACTTTAGCATTCACTAAAGCCGCGGTCAATCGGGGGACCCGCCAAGGCAGGGTCCGGGGTGCAGGAACGAGCTCGCGCGGTCTTGGGGTGACTGGAAGTTGATCTGGTGG
>CAYNDU010000672.1:0-2797 GCA_964395615.1 uncultured Pirellulaceae bacterium
CGAAGACTATCTGGACAAACGACCAGGACACCCATTCGTCCGCCGAACGACTCCGACCACTACGGCTGCATAAGTTGAATTGGTCCCGCTCCTTTGCCCCGCGGCCCGGCGGCCGAAGGGTCAGGCTGTCGTTGACTTGTCGCTCGCCGGTCCGACCGGCGAACCTTTCTTGTCTGTTCTTGCGCTCGCGGGAGCTGGCAGCATGCCGGTCTTGCCGACGATCCAGGCGACCAACGTGGCCATGTAGAATTGGCCGGTCACGGCCGCGGTCCAGGCCAGGGTCTGGGCGGACTGCGATTGGGGAGTGATGTCGCCGTAGCCCAACGTGGTAAGTGTCACGAAGCTAAAGTAGTTGAATAGTGGCAGACGCTCGAACGTCCGCCCCGTATTCGCGGTCCATGTTTCCGGTATATGGAACGAATCCGGAGACACGACATGGACGAGCGAGAAGATCATGGCCCAGATCATGCCCAGCATCAGGTAACCGGCCAGGCTGCCAAAGACGCTGTCGAGCGTGATACGATGTGATGCGAACAATGCTCTCACGGTCGACCACACGGCATAGGTCAGGAAGATGATCCCGCTCGCGTATCGGACGCCCAGTCCCCACTCGAACGTCCGCCCCGTCAACACCTGTGTACCCCAGGTAAATGTCAACACGATACCGAGGGCGATAACCAGTCTTCTGGCCTGCCGGTTGCCTCTCGTAAAGGCGACCGTCGTAGCGATCAGCATCAGCGAGTAGAACAGATCAAAGACCCAATACTTCACCCTGATGCCGAAGAGAATCGGCTCGGCAACCAGCAGCAGGAGCAGCGTGCCGAACAGGAAAAGGAACCGCCATTGGCGCGGCTGACTTCGATGTGATCCCTTGAGCCGTTCGTTGGACAAATTCATCACCGTCCCGTCGATGCCATCCAGTACCGTGGCAAGTTGCGTTTCGTGTCGCGCACAATTTCAAGGATGGCCGCCCGATCCTGACGACCGAGATGACTGAATTTTGGATCGGAGTTCTGGCCGGTCAATACTTCCCACAGGCCGCGCAGCACGCGTATTCGAACGGGATCGGGCAAACTGTCAAACGAGTCGCCATAGATCAGATAGCTGCAAGGGTACTTGAACAGTCGCGTTTTCAGATCCAATTGATAGAGACTCCGCCCCTGCCGGTCGTGAGGGCCTCGAGCGGAAAACTGCTCGGCAAATCCGCTCGTACCCTTTACCGGAGCCTCCAGCGTTGCTTCGCCTGCCATCAGGAGAACTTCGACCAGGTCAGCGGCCGCCGAATCATAACGTCTTCGGGTGGAATCCGATTCGTAACCCTTCTCTCGCTCCAACGCGGCGTTCATGATTCCGGCGTCACGTGTCGTCATTCGACCGCGAAACCCGGCACTGGTCAGCCGGTTGTGTACCGCGATCTGGTACTCCATGACCATCAGTGCGATCAGGTCGCTGTGCGGTGTGAGATAGGGGCTTACGTCGAGCAGTTGACTCAAGTCGGTAATGTTCGCGCCCCGTTCGCGGTCCAATTGTTCGGGTTCGTGAGGGTCGCTGACCATGACGTTTCCCATGTGCCGAGCGGGTCCGTGCGTTCCACTGACATACCACCCGCCCCAACGGTCCTTGACCGGGCTTCGGTAGTCGATACGAAACGTGCCGGCTGCGAACATCGGTTGACCGCCTCGATCGGGATAGACCGACCGCGCCAGATGGCCCGGCACGCCTCCGGTTTGAGAGGAACCATGGCAGAGCAAGCAGCGGTGAGTCTGCCGGACAAAGCGAGGCCGGTCGGTTTTGCGTTGCTCGAGCGTGTAAAAGACGGCACCCAAATCGGGGTCGGTGGCCGATATTTCCAGCACGTCCCCTTGTTGCACGCAACCCAGGTAGACGTTGTCGTTGAAGTAGATCGCGCGAGGTCGTCGCGGTGAGATACGGCTGAGTTGAAAACTCGTTTTTGAAAAAACCAGCATCTGAGATGTGGGTCGGATATTCAAGGCGGAAAGAACGGAAGGCAAGTAACCCTTCTCGGGTTCGTACGTCAATGACAGGGTGCCGGATTCCAGTTTCGCATTCAGCCGAGCGACAGCGTCCGTCGGCTGGGACGTCAAATAGTTGATCGGCGGATGCTCGTAGTCGATCTGTGCACGGACCGCCGTAGTGCAGGCCGTCACGGCCAGGATCGCCAAGAGAACAGAGCGGATGAGCCTGGGTTTCTTCCGACCGAAGTGGGCCGGCCCGCCCCATCGAGAATCAGCAGTTTCTGTTGAGGAAGGCATTCGAATGATGATCCTGGAGACCGAGGAGCACTAACTATGAAAGTGATCATAGTATACCGTAGAAGAGAACGGAGATAAACGGAGCTCATTGCCTCTGGGCCGTGAGACGTTGGTTTCTCGAGATGTGGTACATGCGAACGATGGGAGGGAACGAGACGTGCGGGAGCCTTTTGAAATCGAGCTGCGCGTGCGGTACGAGGACGCCGACCCGATGGGTGTGCTCCACCATGCGAAGTACTTCACCTACTTCGAAATCGGCCGTACGGAAATGCTCCGCGCCGCAGGCGGGAATCACCGATCACTCGAGGAAGACGGCGTTTTCTTTGTAGTAGTCAAAGCAAATTGCCGCTATCATCGACCGGCCTACTATGATGATCTCCTGACCATTCGAACGACAATTGGGCGAGTCACTCGCGCAAAGATCGAACACGACTATTGTGCGATGCGTGAAGGTCTCCCCCTGGCTACGGGACAGGTGACGCTGGCCGTTGTCGATTCCGACGGCAAGGTTCAGCCCGTGCCGG
>CAYNDU010000673.1:0-2779 GCA_964395615.1 uncultured Pirellulaceae bacterium
CTCCAGTGAACACCTTGCTCAGCCCAACCGCTACGGAAGCTCGTTCCTGCACCCTCACTTTTGCGGTCGAAAACGGCCGTTTTGGGTTTGCATCAGGTCAGCGACGGCAGTTCGAATCCTTTGCGGCGGCGACGAGTGAGCCATTGGTTGGCTTCATCGCAGTTGGTGAACTGCTCGGCGTCGGGATCCCATTTCAGTTTCTTGCCAACCTGGCCGACCTGTCGAGTAATATTCACGAGGTAGCAAAGTGACGACGCACGTTGGCCGAACTCGATATCCGCATTACACCGTTTTCGCGTCTTGATACAATCGGCCCAGTTGGCGATATGGTACTGTGTCTCCGGGAGTTTATTCGGGCCGGGATTATCGGGAGAGAGGACGATCGATTTCGGGTTGCTGGCCAGTTTATTGCGGTTGATTTCCAGCTTTCCCTTGTCCCCGATAAAGATAGCGCCGAGGCCCGGTCCCCAGTCCCCGTCGAGGTGGAATTTCACGACCGTACCGTTTGCGAAACGGGCCGACACCTTGGCGCGGGGACCGATCACCGGTTTGGCCATTCGGTAGTAAGCAGCTCCCGTATCATCGTCCGCATATTTGTCTCGCGGTTCGAATTTGCCCGTCGGCATCGACTTGACCGGTTCTTCGAGCCAGATCTCGACGGGACCCGTTTCATCGGTTCCCAATCCTCGTTGGATTTGATCGTACGAGTGCGTACCCCAGCCGGTGACTCCGAAGCAAAGACCGCCGCCATCGTAGTCCCACCAGCGGGCCCAGCCATAATGGAGTTCCTTCAAATACGGTCGCATCTCCGCCTGGTTGGTCCAGATATCCCACCAGTCGCCACGTCCACCGGACGGCATCTTTTCGGCCGGCTTGCTGGACCAGCGCATCGGCCCGACGAAATTCGGGGCCAGCACCGTATGGACTTTACCGATCGCCCCGTTCTTAACCTGGTCGCTGGCCCAGTTATTAATCGGCATCGATCGCTGCTGCGTTCCAACCTGTGTCACCGTCTTGTATTTGCGCGCCGCATTGACCATGTACCGACCTTCGGAGATGGTCAGGCACATCGGCTTTTCGATATACGTATCAACGCCGGCCTGCATTGCCTGGATGACGATCCATGCTCGGGCGTGGGTGGTCGTTTCGACCATGACGCCGTCCAGTTTTTCCTTGTCGATCATCTTTCGGAAATCTTCGTAGATCGTCCAGTTCTTGTCGCGGCCCACGAGTTCGACAAAACTGGTCGCGCGGGGCAGGAAGCAATCGCATACCGATACGACGTCAATGTTCGGCGTGCCGTCGCAGGTCGAAGCAATTGCTCGGGCTCGGCCGCCGGTGCCGATGATGCCGACTCGCACGCGCTCACTGGGTGGTTGCTGACCGTCACGCCCCAGTACATGCGAGGGGACGATGGTCGGCAGTGCGATCGCGGCTGCCCCGGCTTTTAGAGCGTCGCGACGATTCGGATGCGGTCGAGCCATTTTCGATTCTCCGTAAAAAAAGGCGGGGGGTGCGTGTTGCCGATGGACGTCCAGCCGTGCGGCTGATAGGCTACCAAGGGTCTTCTGTCGGAGTGACTTGAGCGGTTGCACGGCCCGTCCGGCCGAGTTGCTCAACGGGCTCAGTTTACCATGATCGCTCCCTTCTTGCATTCGGTTTTTGGGTTGCAGGCATGACATCGGCCGTATCCGTTCGTAACCTGGTCAAGACTTACCCCGGTCGCCCTCCGGTTGAAGCCGTTCGTGGAGTCGATCTGACGATTGAGCGAGGGGAGTGTTTCGGCGTCCTGGGACCGAACGGTGCGGGAAAAACGACGACCATCGAAGTCCTGGAAGGACTGCTTCCGCCGACGTCCGGTGACGTGCACGTTTTGGGCAGGCAATGGGGAGTGGACGATCAGGACATTCGGCAGCGGATCGGCATTTCGCTTCAGGAAACGCGCCTCTCGGAAAAACTCTCGGTCCTGGAAACTCTGACTCTGTTTCGTAGTTTCTATCGACGAGGAAAGACGCCTGCGGAAGCGATTCGGCAGGTCGGGCTCGAAGAGAAGACGAACGCCTGGGTGAAGACGTTGTCCGGGGGGCAACAGCAACGCCTGGCCGTGGCTTGCGGCCTGATCGGCGATCCGGAGATGCTCTTTCTCGACGAGCCGACCACGGGACTCGACCCGCAGTCGCGTCGCCAATTGTGGGAAATCGTCAGTTCTTTCCGAGATGAAGGACGGAGTGTGTTGCTGACGACACATTATATGGAGGAGGCCGAACGGTTGTGTGATCGTGTTGCCATTATCGATCGAGGCCAAATCATCGCGATTGGGACCCCGGAAGAACTGATCGCCGGCATCGGTGGCCACCACGTCGTCGAGTTTTCGCTCGAGGGAGACGGCGAGTCGGAGGCATTTAACGCGGAATCCTGGGCCGAGTTGCCCTCGGTCGTCGACTCGGTGCATGATGCTCGAGGCTTTCGATTGTCCGTGACCGAGCCGCATCGAGTCGTCTCGATCTTGATCGGAATGCTGCACGATCAGGGGCACGGCTTGTCCGACCTGGCGATCCGCCATGCGAGTCTGGATGACGTGTTTGTCAAGTTGGCCGGACGTCACCTTGAAGGTGATGACACCGAGGCCCCCTAGAGTATCGGCCGGTCGCGTGCGCACGCCCAGCGAGCCGTGCTTTCGAGGGATGCCAAGGCAGTGTCCATTCAAGCCGTAGCGTTCGAACGCTCCAGCCAGAACGACCAAACGACCGGGCGACTTGAAAAGCCCCTACCCGGGCCA
>CAYNDU010000674.1:0-2752 GCA_964395615.1 uncultured Pirellulaceae bacterium
GGAGTCGGACAGTGCTGTGTGTGTGGAGAGTGGGGGCTTGGCAGGCACAGTGCGGACACCGGACACAGGGGGCAGGTGCCCCAGGGCCGCCTGCCGGCCGGCGTCGGCCGAGCGTTTGATTTTCGGACGGTCGCCGTTCTGGACAGTCACGTGTGGCTGGCGGGTGCGCCGGGAACATTGGTCCTGCATTCACCCGACAACGGCAACACCTGGCAACATTTCTCAACCGGCCAAGCCCTACCGATTAGCGCCCTCACGTTTGTCGACGCCAATCGAGGGTGGGCGGTTGGCAGCCTCGGCACGATCCTGGCGACTCGTGACGGCGGTCGTAACTGGCGCCGCCAGCGAAGTGGCGGAACACGTCTTGCACTGCTCGGCATGTTCAGTGAACCGAGCCGCATCCCCTGGGAGTTACTTGCCCTGCAAAGTGGCAATCAGGGATTTCTGGGCGGAGTGGAATTACTGACTCAACCCAACGGGGAATTGTCCGATCCCAACCAAGCTTCCTCGACCGTTCAAACGGCAGCCGCCCTGCAGGCCGTCGGCGCCAGTTGTGTTGACAGCGATTGGCGGTTTCCGCTCAGGCAACCGGAATTGAGGTTTTCGGCGCCGGACGTGGTCGCCACGTGGAATCGAATCAATGACGGTGATGCACTGCAATTGATGGAAGAACGACTGGTTCGTGCCATTCGTCAGTGGCGTCCGGAGGTCATTATTACCGAGCCGCCGAGTCCGCAAGGAGATCGCCCCCTGGCGCAGATCATCAACCAGGTCGTCCTGGTCGCGGCGCAACACGCGGCAGATGCCACTCAGTTTCCGGACCAGATGACGAAGGCCGAGTTGAAACCGTGGACCGTTAAGAAGGTTTTTACGACGACCACCGACTCAAATGATGCCACCATCACGGTGACCACCGCCCAATTAGCCACTCAGTTAGGCCGGTCGCTAGCCGCGATCGCTGACGAAAGTCGCGCTGTGCTGAACCGACATCACCGGCCCGGGGAAACCAAGATCGGTTTCCGTCTGGTCTATGATCGCTTGCCGCAAGCGACGGGCGAACGGGACATTTTCAGCGGGGTCTTCTTGCAAGCCGGCGGTGAGGCTCGGCGCCGGGCGATTCAGGCTTCGCACGACCTTGCGACACTCACGCGGGCGGCCCAGAAACGGAGAAACATCGAGCAACTGCTCAAGCGGTCCATCGACAACGAGTCGGCGGCGACCGCCTGGCTGGGGCAGGTACGTGACCTCACCGCCGGTGTCAGCCCTCGGAGCGCGGGGGCGCTGCTGGGACAGTTGGGACAAAGGTATGCTGAAATGGGGCACTGGGATCTGGCAGCGCAGGCCTTCGAACAGCTGATCGACAGTTATCCCGACCATCCTCTGGGCGACCAGGCCTGCAGCTGGTTGATCACGTACAACGCCAGTGCGGAAATCGCGTGGCAACTTCGGAGAGGCACTCGGTTTCAAACGGGTCTCGCCTCCGCCCATGTGGCCCGGGCCTCGAGCCTGACGCCTGACTCTCCGGCCGACCAAGAAATCCCCGCCTACGAACCGAAGACGACTCGCTCGGTTCAAGCGGCCTTCAACCAGCAAACGCAACACCGCACGGCCGGCCCGTCATTCAACCAGTCGGAACGTGCCCAACGGGCTGTCGCCCTGGCCCGCACCGTTCAGCAACGGCGCCCCGAGTTGTTCGCAGAACCGGCGATACAGTTTCCTGTCTCAGTCGCCTATCGAGCAAAAGGCCTGGGCCGTGACGCCGAACGGATCTTTCACCGTCTGTCCGCCCTTCCGACCGGATCGGCCTGGAAGCAATGCGCGGGGGCCGAATTATGGCTCGCCCACGGTCGAGGCATGGCGCCCAAACCGGCACACCCTTGCCGTCGCTCAGTAACGCGCCCGGTGCTCGACGGAAACCTGAATGATAGGACCTGGCGGAATGCCTCACCAACCGAGTTGACCAGTCCGCACCATGAGGATGCGAACTGGCCGGCCGCCGCGCTATTGTCCTACGACGACCAGTTCCTCTATCTGGCGGCCAGCTGTCGCAAGTCGCCCGGCTTTGCGTATACGTCATCTCCCGGCCCTCGCCCTCGCGACCCAGATCTTTCGAATCGGGACCGGGTCGAGTTTCTCATTGATATCGACCGCGATTACGCCTCCTACTATCGCCTGACGGTCGACCATCGCGGCTGGACGGGCGAGGCCTGCTTCGGCAACGTACACTGGAATCCGACCTGGTATGTGGCCACCGAATCGTCGGCGGACGAATGGACGATCGAAGCCGCGATCCCGCTCGATGAACTCGTGCCTCAAGCACCGGGCCGCGACGCCGTCTGGTCGCTCGGCATTCAGCGCGTGGTGCCGGGCGTCGGCTTTCAATCGTCGACCCGACCGGCCGCGGTACGCCCGATTCCCCAAGGATTCGGGCTGCTTGTATTCGAATAGTCTGAAGTCATGCGTCCGAACCAGTCGGGACGCTCGCTGTATACGAGGTGGTCGACATGCCGACCTGGGTCCTGGGAACCGACGAGGCGGGATACGGTCCGAACCTCGGACCGCTGGTCGTCGCCGGGACCTTATGGCAACTCGACCGACCAGCCGATGTGCAGGAGATCCTTCGCGGCTGCCGATCGGATCAGGCCGATGCCGGGGCCAATGCCGGGGCCGATGCCGGGGCCAATGCCGGGGCCGTCTCCCAGGACCTGCACCTGATCGCCGATTCAAAGCGGGTTTTTCGACGAGCGGACGG
>CAYNDU010000675.1:0-2745 GCA_964395615.1 uncultured Pirellulaceae bacterium
GAAGTAGATCGGAACTTGCCCACCCCGTAGTTCGCTCTTCAACAAGCGGCCCGCCACTCGGCGCGCGCCGAGTTCCGCGTGCAGTTCAATCCCTGTATCCTCGATCGGCTGGCCGCTCTGAAGCGCTTGTCGAAAGCCGGGCATGATCACAACGGGATCGTGCCCCAGTTTCTTCAATTCGCGAGGGAGTGCTTCACCAACGTCGGCCAGTCCGCCCGTCTTGGCGAATGGGACTACCTCGCTACTGACAAAAAGAATGTTCACGTGGCCGGCTCCGGTCGCAACCGCTTCGTCCTCACACAGAATGTCTCGTCTCGATTGCCGACCGAACATCCACTGACTCGGTACGGATGAACGCCGGGCGTGCCTTTCGGGTGGCCCCGCGAATTCCGTCGCTCGTCTCATCGGCGGAGTCGCTGGAAGGCCCAGATCCGGGCGATCTCCCAGCCATTACCGCGTACAGTGGCCATCGGTCGGCAGTCCGAGCGCCCTTGGGACGTTTTTCGGCAGGTTGACGGGCACGGGAAGACTCAATTCGGCCCAGTCGCGGCATCGACGAGGCAAACCGCGGCGTTTAGGGATATTCTCCCGGTTTTAGCGTCTGTATATCATTTTCCGGTCGGCGGCAGCAGTGAACTTTTGAAGCTGAATGAGGCACCCACCAATGCGGAGGGAAACTTCGCTGCCCCGAGTCGGCACCCGAGGTGACCACGGTCCGCGTTTTGCGGGAAACCAACGGTCTTCGGGGAATCCCCGCCTGGCTGATATAATGCGGACCGGAGATTCATGCGAGCGGAGCAGCGACCGTCGTTTGCAGGACATTCTATGGGCGGCATGAGACCGGACATTGAACAGATATCGCGCGAGTACCTGCCCCGCATCTATCGGGCAGCGCTTGTACTGTGCGGTAACCCATGGGATGCCGACGATTTGGCCCAGGAGACGTTCCTGGTCCTGGCCTCGCAATATGACAAGTTCCGGGGCCACAGTGCATTGTTTACCTGGCTTTACGGCATCTTGCTCAACCTTGACCGGCGACAACGTCGCCGCTACGGCTCGCGCAGGCGGGCGTTGCGAGTGATTTGGGAATTGGATCGACCAGATGCACGGACCGCACCCTCCGCCGACACGGCCGTGGAGGTGGCTGAGTGGAAAGCCAGTTTGTGGTCTTGGGTGGCACTCTTACCTGACGGCCAACGCGAGACACTGGTTCTACGATTCAGCGAGGGTCTACGATACGATCAAATCGCGACCGTCCTGCAGTGCCCGCTCGGGACGGTGAAATCTCGAATTTTTAACGGTCTCGAAGCACTGCGTCGATTGATTCGCGACGATGAAGACTCCGCCGAACTTCAACTGATTCCATTGCACCCGAATGAGGATGCCGGCAATGCGATCTGACAACCATGACTCCCGGCATGGAGCAGATACGGTTTCCCAGGTTGATACTGGGACCAAGGTTGCAGACGGAATGCTGGAGGATGATCTTCCTCCAGAACTTGAGGTACTCGCTTATTCCCTCCACCGACAAGCCGGCGAACTGGCAGACACGTACCAACCATCGGCCGATGCTGGTGCATTTCACGACCCCGGCCGGGCGGCTTCCTTCGGCACGAAAGGCCGAGCAACGCGATGGTACCTGGTGGGGAGCCTGGTGGCGAGCGTGGCTGCCCTGATTAGCGGCTTCTGGTTAGTCGCTCCGGCATCACCTGATGCCAACGCGAAGGCTCACCGAATCGGGTCTTCACTCACTGAATCGACCGACACGACGGCCGCGATCGGTGAGGTTCGCGCTCGACCGAACGCCTTCGGCCCTCGGATTGCTGAGCATCGCAACAGAGTGGATCGGAGCGGTGAGAATCGGCCGGAAGCGGGATCTACGATGTTCATTTACGATCTATCCGGGCCGGAGTTGGAAGGTTGGCTCGACTTGCGCGGTTCCCAGACAACCAATCGTGACCATGTCTCGCTGTAAATATCCTCCTGACGCTCGTCGAATGAGCGCATGCCGCACCATGCTCAGCATCCAGGCGATCAGCGCCCTGCGAACTCGCAGTTTGGCACCGATTCGTTGGCGCAACAACGTTGCGAATGGGGCAGTGCGGCGCGTGATCGGGGTGTGGACACTTAGACTGGCACTGCTCCCGCTCATAGTCGGAGTTGGGGGGCGCGTTCTCACCGCGACTCAACCGCCCGCCTCGTTCGAATCGGCGGCCGGTAAGCTTCAGGCGAGCATCGTTACGATCCGCGTTCGCGAGCTGCCTGCCACTTCAGAAACGCCGATCGATGATTCATCGGTGCAAGCTTCGTCGACTCCCCTTTCGAATTCGGCCGCCAAGTCGACGAATCCCGCGCCTGCCCGAGTCTCGGTCTGTACGGGCGTGCTCCTCAAAAAGGGCCTGATCGTCGCACCCGTTTACGCGAGCACCGACAGCCAGATCCGTGTCACGGCGGCCGGCGGGCATCAGGCTTCAGCCACGATTCGTATGATCGACGAATACACGGGTCTGTCCCTATTGCAGGTGGGACGGCTTCCAGGGACCGGACTGGCGTTGAGTAATCAGTCGGTGAAGGCCGGTGCCTGGGTATTGAGTGGATCCGGTTGGGGCGCGGAGCAGCCGGTGATTTCCTTTGGAATCATCAGTGGCGTTGAGATTACGGTTCCGCGCGCCAGCTATCCGCCACACATGCGATGCGACATGGCGACGACGGAAACGTCCGCTGTGGCGGCGGTCGTGTGAGGGT
>CAYNDU010000676.1:0-2743 GCA_964395615.1 uncultured Pirellulaceae bacterium
ATGCCAGAATAACTCCCTGGCGACTCAGTATCGCAATTGCGAATAGTGTTGTTAGAAAACACGAAATCGAAACGATCCATCTTGTCGGCGTAAACCCTGATCCCGCGACGGCGAACGTTGCGCACATAATTACCAGAAATCAGAACCATTGCGTCGTCAATCCCAGTCGGAATAGATTGGAGCTGGAACAGGCAAATCCCATTATCAACAGCGTTATTGCCATCAATTATATTGTCACGGATGATGAGCTCAGCAGTGTTCGGCTTACAATAAATGTGACCTTGGTAGATGTTGTTGTCGCTGATTTCGACCTTGCCCGGAACCCCGGCGTCATCAGTTGAGCCGATATAGATTGTTTGAGCCGCTACGGGACTTGTGGGTGCGGTCGTGTTCATCACTGTATTTCCAGTAATGCTCACATCGAAAACGTTCGCAACGGAGTCTTGGTAGCTGACAATCATGCCCTTGTTAGCGCCCGTCCCGATGAATGTATTGCCAGTTACCCGAAGATGAGTATTGGATCTGGAAAAGTTCGCATCAGGGCGGCAATAGAATACCGGCTGAATCGCAGTATTGCCTGGATCGTAATAGCCTCGAACCGTGTTGCCGGCGAACAGTATATTTGCCCCAATCAATTCCCGCGTCGATACGTTTAGCGAATCATCCTCGGCCGGGTTAAGCCCCCGCGTGTGGATTATGTTGCCTTCCACAATGTGGTTGTCCCCGGCCAGATACATCCCGGCATCAATCGTGTTGCCCCGGAATACGCAGAACTCGGCGCAACCATGCATGTCAGCAGCTCGATCATGCCAAGCCCGAACGGTCGAATTTTCCAGGACGATATCCCGGGATATAATGCCGTAAGAACCGCCAATCTTGAATCCATGCCGGCGAGCAGTCAGAAACGAATCCGAAACCCGGATGTGTTGGGAGTTATCGATGGCGACCCCATAAGCCTGGGTTGTCGCCGGATCTTCATCGAGGAACGTGCGAACAGCTCGGATATTAGAATGTATGCAATGTTCGAGCTCAATTGCCGCTTTCTCGACTCCGTAGGCATAGACGTCCTCGATATTGACTTGATCTCCATAGTAGACCGTCAGGCCAACTGTCGCGTTGCCGTCGTTCCCGTCGATTGACAATCCCCGGATCGTGGCCCTAACAGGGTCCATGCGGACCGGCGTTGCCATTGTGTTGGTCGGGTAGGAGTCGGCAAAATGAGACGTGAACAGGACGGTGGCGCCTGACACAGACCGGACTTCCATGAACTCGCCCTTCTCATAGTCGTTCCTAGCGGCATTCCAACCAGCATCAACCGTGTCTTTGATACGAACAATGTCTTTCGGCGAGAGCGACGGCCCAGAGCTGAACGTAACATTGGTTGCGCCAGCGGCAATGTCGGCGGTGATCGTCGGGAGAGTCGTTGCAATGCTCCCGGTGAATTTCAGCAACGGGATTGCGTTCGTCGTCCCGTCCCAGCGCAGGATCGTTTGCTCTGGGCCTGCCCCGGAGAGCATCACGGCGCCGTTGGTCGCGGTGCATGTCAACGTTGAATCAAAGTTGAAAACGCCTGGCGGCACCTTAATCCGCCCACCTCCAGCTGCAGCAGCGTCCAAGGCTGCCTGAAACGCCACAGTGTCATCTGTTGCTCCATCCCCCGCAGCCCCGAACCATCGCACGTCGAGAGGGCCTGAATATTGCCTCTGCCAATGCCCCGTTACCGCGCCATCGTCGTCGAAATTGACGCCGCCATCGTTCGTGTCGCCGGCCGTCGTCCAGACGAAGAGGCCGCCGCGGGACGTGTCACTCACCAGCATTGTCGTCCCGGAGGATTTGCCGGTCATATCAAGAGCGGTCAGGGCCGCAATGCTCCCAACGGTGTATGTATCAGCGTCGAACTCGATGCCGCTCGAGTCCCAGGTGATCCCCTCGCCGCCCATATTGGTCACCGTCGTCGTGAGGTATACGGTCGGATTGCCGCTGTCGGAATCCGTCTTAACGGTGCCGCTCATAGTGCTCGTGGCCGGCGGGGTCTGGATCTGAGCCGGCACGGCCTGGTAGACGTATGTCAGCGCGGTCGTTATCAGGCTCTCAAGTGAATAGCTGGCATCATCGTTCGGCACGGCTATCTGGAATGTATCCCGCCCCTGGACGATCACCGTATAATCACCCTGCTCGAGGGTGACGGAGAACACACCGTTGGTAGCAGTGTAGGTCGTGCTCAGGCTCGTGATTATGTAACCCCCATCGACCTGCGGGTTTGACAGTGGCTGGAACTGGATCCTCGCCATTGTGATCGGCGTTCCGGTCACATCAGCGATCGTGCCGGTGACGGTCGAGGCCTGGCAGCTCAGCCCCCAAACCAGTGCCGCTGCAAAAGCATTGCAAAGTCGTTTCATAGGCTCTCCTCGTTTTCGCCTTTCCGTCGCCTTGGCCTGCGGACGACGGGCTCATTGGCCCCATTCCCGCGCTCGATCTCATCAGCCTCATCCGTGATGCGGCTCTCTGCCCGAGCGGTGCGGCGACTTGGCACACGCCCGCGCCGTCTCGGCCACATCCGATTATTGATGTTCAATATCATGGTTGCCTCTTAGAGAGGCGCTGGCGGGCTGCGTGTGGACTCCCGCCAGCGCCATGCAGCAGGCGCGGGAGGACCAGCCCGCGCCCGCCGAATCCGTCCATCGGAATAGTATGCCGGAGCCGCGCTTATCCTTTACGTCGTGACCAAAGTGCCATGGTCGGA
>CAYNDU010000677.1:0-2727 GCA_964395615.1 uncultured Pirellulaceae bacterium
CAATGGTTGGTCGCTATGCAGCGCCTACCACGGGCAAAGCTGCCCGTGGCAACGACGCTTGCGCTTGCTCTTCGCGAGTCCATTCGGCCACCGCGTCATACGCCGTAGTAATCGCGGTACCAGTCCACGAACTGGGCGATACCTTGTTCGATCGGCGTGCTCGGTCGGAACCCGACATCCCGCACGAGGTCGTCCACATCGGCGTAGGTCGCCGGAACATCGCCTGGTTGCATGGGAAGATATTCTTTTTCTGCCCGGCGTCCGCAGCACTTTTCGATGGTCTCGATGAAGGTACCCAGTTCGACCGGTTCGTGATTCCCGATATTGTAGATCTTGTACGGCGTACGGCTCGAATTCGAGTCGGATCGGTCGGTCGGCACTCGGTCGGTCACGCGCATCACTCCCTCGACGATATCGTCGACGTATGTGAAATCACGTTGCATTTTTCCGTGATTAAAGACCTTGATCGGTCGACCCTCGAAGATGGCACTCGTAAAAAGGAACAGTGCCATATCGGGCCGTCCCCAGGGACCGTAGACCGTGAAGAATCTCAGGCCGGTGGTTGGCAACTGGTACAGGTGGCTATATGTGTGAGCCATGAGCTCGTTCGCTTTCTTGGTAGCCGCGTACAGACTGACCGGATGATCCACATTGTGTTGGACGGAGAACGGCATCTGCGTGTTGGCCCCGTAGACCGAGCTCGACGAAGCGTAGACAAGGTGTTTCACTTGCTGGTGTCGACAGCCCTCGAGCACATTGACGAACCCGACCAGGTTGCTGTCGACGTAGGCGTGGGGGTTCTCGATCGAGTAGCGGACGCCGGCCTGGGCCGCCAGATTGACGACGCGATCAAACGGTTGCGAATCGAAGAGTTCGGCCATCGCTCGCCTATCCGCCAGATCAAGCTGTCTGAACGAGAATTCCGGCTGGTCGACCAGTTGTTCGAGCCGGTCTTTCTTGAGTTGCGGGCTGTAATAATCATTCAAGTTGTCAACGCCCACCACCGAGTCGCCTCGCTCGAGCAGCTGCCGTGCCAGATGGAATCCAATGAACCCAGCGGCCCCGGTTACCAGTATTCTCGCCATCGGTTCTTTTCCCTTTCTTCGTTCCTGGGCCGGGCCCGTTTTCTTGTCTCAAGTCGTGCGGATCGGTCTTGGGCGCCCCTCTTTGGCCCGCGCCAATCCCTAGAATCGGCACGGTCGGAGGATGAACGGGTGCAGTCGATTTTGCCCACCCACCTCTTTTCGATCAAGATCCGTGCGTTTTCGCGGATTCGTGTTATAGTGAGGAAATCCACCCCTTTCGGGCGGGCCGCTCGGCCGAAATCCGGAACATTTTCGAGTACGACCACCGTCCTATTCTAATTGAGGCGTTGTTTGAACATGATGACTGCAACCAAGACGATCCACCCGCTTAGAGCTGCGATTGAGAATAAGACGGCCGTCGTCGGTATCATCGGGCTCGGCTACGTCGGCCTGCCTTTGGCTCGAGCGTTCATGGAGTCCGGATTCCAAGCGATGGGATTCGACGTGGACCAGTCCAAGGTCGACCAACTGTCGACCGGCAAGAGCTATATCGGACACATTGACGGCGAGTGGATTGCCGACCGGATTCGAGAGGACCAGTTTCGGCCGACGGCCGACATGGGTCGGATGGCCGAGGCGGACATCCTGTTGATTTGCGTGCCGACGCCGTTGAGCGCCAGTCGAGACCCGGATCTGGCATACGTCGAATCGACGACCCACGCGATTGCCAAGACGCTCCGCCCCGGACAACTGGTGGTGCTCGAGAGCACGACCTATCCCGGCACGACTCGCGACGTCATGCTGCCGATCCTGACCGAAACGGGCCTGAAGTCGGGGGAGGATTTCTTCTTGGCTTACAGTCCAGAGCGTGAAGATCCGGGGAACATTGATTTCTCGGCCAGCGGAATCCCCAAGGTGGTCGGTGGACTCGACCCACTCAGCCTCGAACTGGCCAACGCGCTGTACTCCCAAGCCGTCGTTCGGACCGTGCCGGTATCCAGTTGCGAGGTGGCCGAGGCGTGCAAGATCCTGGAAAACACGTATCGGTCGGTCAATATCGCGATGGTGAACGAGTTGAAGGTTCTGTTCGACCGGATCGGCATCGACGTTTGGGAAGTCATCGAAGCGGCCAAGACGAAGCCGTTCGGATTTCAGGCCTTCTATCCCGGGCCGGGGCTCGGCGGTCACTGCATTCCCATCGATCCGTTCTATCTGAGCTGGGTCGCTCGCATGCACGAGATGCCGACCCGATTCATCGAACTGGCCGGCGAGATCAACGCGTCCATGCCGCAATACGTGGTCACTCGAACCATGGAAGCCTTGAATAACGTAGGCAAGCCGGTCCGTGGGAGCAAGGTCGGCATCTTGGGCGTGGCCTATAAGAAGGATGTCGACGATCCACGCGAGAGCCCGTCGTTCAAATTGATGGAACTCTATCAGGCTGCAGGCGCTCAGCTCAGTTACAACGATCCGCATATCCCGGTGCTCCCCTCCATGCGGCACTATGACGTGCCTCGACTGGCCAGCGAACCGCTGACGCCCGAGTACCTGGCTTCGCTCGACTGCGTCGTCATCGCCACCGACCATTCGGACTACGATTGGGACTTCATCGTGCGTTACGCGCCGCTGGTCATCGATACTCGCAATGCGACCGTCAACGTGCAGGAATCCCGTGGGAAGATCTGGAAGGCTTGAAAAATGG
>CAYNDU010000678.1:0-2725 GCA_964395615.1 uncultured Pirellulaceae bacterium
GGTGCTAACACACGCGCGGAACGTCCCCCGCCACACACCCCCCCCCCCGGTGGC
Organism: uncultured Pirellulaceae bacterium; assembly: GCA_964395615.1. Lineage (GTDB taxonomy): Bacteria > Planctomycetota > Planctomycetia > Pirellulales > Pirellulaceae > CAYNDU01. The sequence continues at coordinate 55 of CAYNDU010000678.1, forward strand.
CAGCCGTTCTCGGCCGGCTGCAAACGGCCATGCCCGGGGGTAGCCGGTTTGCCGTCTTCGCGCCTGGCCCCGGGCCTCACCGAGCCTGTGACCCATCAACGCGCTCGCTTCGTCGCGGCCTTGCGCCGCGGTCTGGAATTGCTCAGGGGATGGTCTTGTCGAGGCCTCTCGGGATGCGCTTTTGGGCGTCGATGAACGGCAACTCGACGATCTCGCAGGGACAGGCATTGCCGTGCAGGAGCACGATTTCGAGGACGCGTCCGCGTCACTCGCCCGGGTCGTCGAACCGGACGTAGCCTATGCCGCATTCGAGTGTCGGAGATCGCGCCCCGGCGGTAATGGCCGCGACCCGTTTTCCCGCGCCCACGACGAGGCTCCCCATGGTCGGTGTGGCACCGGCACATTTGAGGCCGAAGAGCAGCGGCCGCCGGTCGGCGTCCAGCAGTGTGCCGCGGCCTACGAACCGCTCGTTGCGCATGTCGACAAACGCGCCGAGGCCGGCCTCGAACGGTGTCATGGTCGTGTCCATGTCGGTCAAATTGCCGAGGATCCCAGCTTCGATGCGGCAGGTCGTCATGGCGGCCGTACTCGAGAACTCCATGCCGAAGGGTTCACCGGATGCACTCAGGTGTCGCCGAGGTGGGTTGTATTAGGGCCCGGAGCGAAATAATTTTCCTATGCTACGGTAGTAGCAATGTCGCGAAGATCCGGTGCTTTTTTTTGCCGATGGATTAGGGCTGGCGAACAGGGGTACAGATGATTGTCGGGTAAGCCCGCCGGTATATTTCACGAGGTGCTTCTCACCCCCCTACGAGATGGAGACGGAGATGTGTACCGATGAATTGACCTACTTGTCAGCATTGGAAATGGCCGCGCTCATTCGGGAGAAATCGGTGTCACCCGTAACGTTGGTGGAAAACGCTTTGACGCGCATCGAAGAGGTCAATGGCAAGCTGAACTGTTTCTGTTTTACCTATCCGGACGAATCACTGCGCAAAGCGAAATCCGCGGAACAGGCAATCGGTTCCGGCCGCAATCTCGGTCCACTGCACGGCGTACCCATTGCCATCAAGGACCTGACCCCTACCAAAGGGAAAACGACGACGTTGGGCTCACTCGCGTATCAGCATTGGGTGCCAGACCGAGACGCGCTGGTGGTGCAAAATCTGTTGGGAGCGGGCGCTATCATGGTGGGAAAGACTACGACCCCCGAGTTTGCTTACTCGAGCCTCACGGATAGTCCGTTGTGGGGAATCACTCGCAATCCGTGGGATCCGACGCGCACACCCGGTGGGTCCTCGGGCGGTTCGGCGGCTGCGGTCGTTTCCGGCTGTGTTGCGCTTGCCGAAGGTTCCGATGCCGGTGGGTCGGTGCGAATCCCCGCCGCGCACAGTGGTTGTGTCGGTTTGAAGCCGAGTTCGGGGCGGATCCCCTTCGAGTTTCTCGCGACTCAATACGACTACATGCTGTGTCATGGGCCACTGTGCCGAACCGTCGCCGATGCGGCCTTGTTCTTGAAAGTCTGTCAGGGCCCCGACGAGCGGGATTTGAACACCCTCTCGCCCGCTCTTGCCGTGCCGATCCCGCCGCCAAGCGATGTTGCCGGCATGAAACTCGCGTTGTCCATCGACCTCGGCTATTACCACGTCGACCCGGATGTGGCGGCCAATACTCGCGCGGCAGCCGATGCATTGCGGCAGGCCGGTGCGCACGTCGAAGAAGTCGAGCTCGGTTGGACCAAATCCTTCAACGAAGCATGGTGGGGTTACTGGGGGGTATTCGAGGCAACTCATTTCGGGCAGCACTTGGACCGCTGGCGCGATCAGATGCATCCCACGGTGGTAACGGCCATGGAAGAAGGCCTGGGGATGAACGCCGTCGAACTCATGAATACCGAAACCGTCTATACCGAGGCCTGGGAGCAGTTGCGTCCGATCCTGGAGCGGTTCGATATTTTACTATGTCCCACGGAATCCATCCCGGCGCCGCCGGTTGATTACGACGAACTGGGCGCTATCGCCGTCGACGAACACGCCTGATCCAGCGCGAGATCAATACCTGGGGCGACTTCATCGATGCCGCCCATAACGAAGCCAGTGGTCAGGTCTCGATGCTCGACGATCCGCTGGCGATCGCACCATTCCTGTGGAAGGATGACAACAGTTGGAACACCACCGACGAAGCACTGCTCAACCGGGCCGCGAAGGAATCCGAGGAGCTGGCGCCCCACATCCGCACATTCAACACCTACCCGATGCAGGACGTATCCAACGGCACCGTCAAGCTGGCCCAGAACTGGAACGGCTATTCGCGCCTCATGATCCAGTCTGCGAAAAACCCCAATCTCAAATTCTCCTATCTCGGCCCGCGTACCGAGTTGTGGCTCGACAGCTATCACATGCCCACGGGTGGCAGCCATCTCAACGCGGCGTATGACTGGCTGAACTTCATCCTGGATCCGAAGCGCGCCGCCGAAGAAATCAAATATACGGGCTATGCCCACCCGGTTCTCGGGGTGAAGGATTACCTGTCTTCCGAAGTGGCCTCGGATCCGTTGATCTTCCCATCGCGCGAGGTGGTCGCGCGCGGCGAGCTAACCCAGAGAAACGAATCCTACGATCACCGCCTGGCCATCTTCACGAAGTTCAAGGTAGCCGCCGCGGCTGGCTAG
>CAYNDU010000679.1:0-2709 GCA_964395615.1 uncultured Pirellulaceae bacterium
CGTGGCAGCCACGGGTAATTTTCTATTTCGTTTTTGAGCGCGTTTTTTGGGGCTGCATTGGGAGCATCCGTTTCGGGCAGCCACCGCGAGAGGCGAGCCGTGACAGAAGAACAAGCGGGATCATCGGCCAGATTGGTCCATTCATTGGGGTCTGTCTCGTGGTCGTAAAGCTCCTGACCACCGTCGGCATATCGGATATACCGCCATCGCTGATCGCGAACCGCATGATTCCCGCGCAGATAAGTGGTCAACGCCGGCGTAGGCCGGGCGGCATTCGGATCTTTCAGGAGCGGAACGAGACTGGCCCCATCGAGTCGCGTGTTCGGTGCCAGGCCGCACAATTCGACGAGCGTCGGGTACAGGTCGATCAGGCTCACCGGCTGAGTGCAACGCGCACCAGGATGCGTCGTTCCCGGTGCAACGATGACGAGCGGCACGCGTGTCGCGACTTCCCAAAGCGTCATCTTGTGCCAATGCCCTTTTTCGCCGAGATGCCAACCATGATCCGACCAAAGCACAATAATGGTCTGCTCCGTCTCTCCCGACGCGTCCAATGCATCCAACAGTCGGCCGACCAGGGCATCCGCGTACGAGATGCCGGCAAGATACGCTCGGATGGCTTCTCGCCATTTACCTGCATGCTTGACCAATGCGATATCGCGCGCTCGGGCGGTTCCAAATTTTCGGCCGAGTGCCGGCACGTCGTCCAGGTCGTTTTCCCGGATCGGCGGCAGCGAGATGTTGTCGAGAGGGTATTGGTCGAAGTAGGCTCGCGGCGCGTACCAGGGCAGATGCGGTCGGAACGTTCCAGCGGCCAGGAAGAAAGGGCGTTTTGTCCGGGCTGCGACGTGATCCAACATTCGAGTGGCCCAGGTGACCATTTGGCCATCGCCCATTAGGCGGTCGGGCTTGTCAAATGGTCCCCAGTCGAATTCCATTGGGTTGACGGGTCCCGGCACGTCGGTAAATCGCTGAATACCGTTCAACGGAAACCCGGATGGAAAATGGGGGGATCGGACCTGCTCGGCACTCCCCGGAGCCGCTCGATGCCACGGGTCGTCAAACACCTGATCGAAGAACTCGTTCCATTGACCGGGCGGATTGAATCCTGGTGGATGATGGTAGATCTTTCCGCCGCCGGCCACATGATACCCACTCGCTCGAAAGTGTTCCGGCAGAGTCACCACGTCGGGCAGGTTGGGTCGCCACCAGCAGCCATTATCATAAATGCCGGTGGTCGACGGCCGAAGTCCTGTCATGACGGCCGTCCGCGAAGGATTGCAGACCGGTGCCGCGCAGTGGGCATTGGTAAACAAGGTCCCGCGCGCGGCCAGCCTGTCGATGTTCGGCGTTTTCACATTGGGATACGTTCCCAGGCAGCCGACCCAATCGCGCAGATCGTCGACGGCAATAAACAGCACATTGGGCCTGTCGCTCGCCGAGGCCGGAGTGGCGATCACCAGATAAAGAAGAACAGCGCATGGGCCGGTCAGCAAGCCTTGCCACGACATCGTCCCTGCACTGACCTGCCTCCTCATCCTCTTGCCCATTCCGTGTTTCTCTCCCGCCATTCTCTCTCCCGCCCTTCTTGCCTTCCCGATTTTGCTGAATCACCGAATGCATGGTCCCAAGGAAATGCTCAAGAAGACAATCGGCCCCTCGTTCTACTTCAATGGCTTCGCGGAGATGGCGACATCATCCGCATAAAGCGTGGCAGGTTGCGAGCCGAAGCTGTGAGCACTGATCCCGACCTCGAGACTATTGTAGATCGTATGGGCCAGTGGAAGTGTTTGACCTTGGGTATCCACGATTTTTGTTCCATTTTGCCAAAGCTCCACGACACCGTCGGGTTGTTCGGACAGTGTGATATGGAATTTCACGTGCACCCATTGAGCTCGAGGAAAGGAGACCTCCTTTCCCCGGATCTGGCGGAACGTCGGTTTCGTTCCCCATTTGAGCTCGACGCCCAAGTAGTCCTGTCCGAAGACCATGATGCGAATGCCCGGATGCTCCTTGAACCAGGTGGTCTCGAGGTCCATGATTGTAAACGGGACACCTCCCTCGGCCGGCACGTAATACCATCCCGAGAACCACACGTCGTCTCCTCGGACAAAGTGCAACAACTCCGTCTCGATGGACGCTTTGGCAGTGACCATCTTCCCGCTACGTGCCACTGAATAGGCCTTCAGTGACGATTGTCCCCCGTGAGCCACGTCGGTGCTCGGCTCGATACGGTTATCCAGAAAACTCGCCTCGCCGGTCAACACTCGTTTTCGCAACCGAACGTAATCCGATACAGTGGGCGTCCTGGGCGACTGGAGCGTGAATGCCGTCCACCCCCGTTCCAGCCCGATGAGATCGCTTATGGTGCGAGCGTTTTCGAAATCGTCAGAGAATGATCGACGCACGGCGTAGAGCTTTCCATCGTCATCTTTGCGAAAGATCTCGCCCTTTCGTTCCAGATAGTTCTTCGCGTAGAAATCCGGATCATAGCCAACGGCCACAAAGTCCCATTGACCCGACCGCTCGTTGACCCGATAGATTCCGCCGTCATAGACTTTGTAGGTTGAGCCATCCTGAACAAGCGTCAGCTCGACCTGCGATTCATCGCCGGGTGCCATGGAACGTGGTTGCGTCGGTGTTTCCTGGGCACAGCTCACGGTGGCCATTAAGAGCCAACCGAGACCGATCCATCGCTTGACAAACATG
>CAYNDU010000680.1:0-2704 GCA_964395615.1 uncultured Pirellulaceae bacterium
GCTATCGATCGTCGACCGTCTACGATTCCGAGAACCGAGTCATCGCCACGATCGACGCCCTGGGCAATCGGACGACCAGCGTGTTCGATGCTGCCGGTCAGACTGTCGCTCAAGTCAACGCCCTGGGCAACCGGACAACCTCTGTCTACGACCCGGCGGGACACAAGGTCGCTCAGGTCAATACCCTCGGTGACCGAACAACAATTCTCTATGACGACGCGGGCCGTGGTGTGGCGACGGTGAATGCGGCAGGGAACCGCACGACCACCGTTTACAATGTGGCCGGTGACGTCATCGCCACCGTGGCCCCGCTCGGCCAGCGGACGACGATCGCGTACAACGCCAGCGGACGGCAGGTCGCGACGATCGATCCGCTGGACCATCGCACCACGATTTTGTACGACACCGCGGGACGCCCCCTCGCACGCGTGAACGCGCTTGGCAATCGGACCACATCGGTCTATGAGAAGGACCGCATTGTGGCCACCATCGACAGCAACAGCAACCGGACGACCAGCGTCTTCGATGCGGCTGGTCGCCCGCTCGCGAAGATCAATGCTCTCGGGAATCGGACCACCAACGTGTTCGACGCTGCCGGCCAGAGAGTTGCGATGATCGACGAACGACTCCACCGTTTCTCATTCACCTACGATGCCGCCGGGCAGAAAACCGCTCAAATTGATCCTCTGGATCGCAGGAACACCTCCATCTACGACGCTGCGGGCAATCCCAGGGTGCGGATCGACGCACGCGGAAACCGGACGACTTACGCCTATGACGCCGAAAACCGCGCCCTGGAACGCCAATATCCGGATGGCACGCGTGTCACGTTCGTGTATAATTCACTCGGAGACCGCACAATGATCGCCAACCAAACAGGCCGGTACACGACCACGTACGACGAACTCTCTCGTCGCCGGACGGTTTCCACTTCTGGCGGTCACGTCCTAACGTACTCCTACGATGCGCTCAGCCGTCGAAACGAATTGGACACGCCTGCCGGCCTCTTCACGTATTCGTACGATGCCAACAACCGGATCACCCTTGTCCGCAATCCGCAGAACGACCGGACGAGCTTCTCGTACGACGACGGCAGCCGTCGGACAGTCAAGAAACTGGCCAACGGAACGAGAGCTTCGTTCACTTACGACGACGCCAATCAGATCATGCGTCTGGTGAATCGCAAGAGCGACGCCACGACCATCTCCAGTTTCGGCTACGAGTACGACGCTGCTGGGAATCGAACGGAGATCGCCGAAGCGGATGGCAGCATCATCACGTACACGTACGATGCGAGCTACCGTCTACCCGGCGAACACCGCACGGGAACGAGCGCGTACTGCCACACGTTTACGTACGATGCCACGGGCAATCGGATCGTGAACAACGAAAACGGTGCGAGGACGACGTATGTGTATGACGACGCGAACCAACTCGTCACTCGCCTCGACTCTTCCGGCACAACCACGTACGTGTTCGACAGCGACGGGAACCAGCAACTCACAATCGCTCCCAGCGGCGACCGCACTACGACCAGCTGGGACTACGAGGATAGGACCACTCTGGTCGAGCTCCCTTCCGGCGTTCGAAACACGATGGCATACGACCCCGATGGCCTCCGAGTCCGTCTCGATGACTCTTCCGGCACAACGAAGTTCGTCTACGATGGCCAGAACTATCTGCTGGAAACCAACGAGGCCGATATTCTTGTCGCTGCCTACACTAACGAACCGGAGGTCTACGGGAACCTCGTCTCCCAATACCGCAAATCCGGCGCCTCGTGGCTGGCAAGCTACTACCACTACGATGCCCTTGGCAGTACCAGAGAACTCACCAACCCAGATGAGGACGTCGTTACCAATACATACCTCTACAACGCTTGGGGCGAACTGCTCAGCAGCACCGGCGCAACGATCAATCCATTCACATGGATCGGAATGGTCGGCTATTACCGCGATCCCGACACCGGGATCTATCAAGTCCGCGCGAGAATCATCGACCCGGAAAACTGCCGCTGGACAAGCGCCGATCCGCTCGGATTCGTCAGTGGAACTAACGTCTATACATTGTACTTCGTGCCAAACCACCTTGACCCTTCCGGTACGCTGCAGATTGGAATTGCGGTCGGAGGAAGTGGAATCATTGTATTGCCCCTCGCCTTAGGTGGCGGCCCATCACTCGGGATGTTTGCTACCCTCACATCGGGCCCTCGTGTCTTCACTGGAGGTCCTTTTCCACTTACGGCCTGCTGGTGCGATACACTGACAGCGGGCGGTATCGTTGGAGTAGGCGGCGCCGTCGCAGCCACTTTCGTCGTCTCTGGGACACTCAGTTTGGCGACCGGGCCTCCCAGCGGTAGCGGTCCGAGCGGCAGTTTCTCCGTCAACTTAGGTGGCGGCATTGGCGCAAAAGTTCCGGGCATTCCCGGTGGTTTTCCTCACATCACACTCGACACGAGTTTGAGCACTGGGCAGACAACCCTCACCGTCGGAGTCCCTATAATCCCTGGCACTTTCATAGTGTATGCGGGGATCCGCATCTCCGGAAGCTGCACGGGGTGCAGTGCTTATTTTTGGCAATTCTCCGTTCGGCAAGCGAAGATCCTTTCGTGCGTGTCTCGTGCAGTGAGCTCGCTCGCCGCTGCTGTTGCCTTTCTTGAGTCCGGCCCGCTATCTCAGGATGAAACATATACTTTTTGTGAGGG
>CAYNDU010000681.1:0-2690 GCA_964395615.1 uncultured Pirellulaceae bacterium
ACGGGCAAAGCTGCCCGTGGCAACGACAGGTACACGCATCCCCGTACCTACGGGCTGCCTAGCCCGTAGGAGACGGACTCTCCCCCTTCGTTCTCGGAAGACGTCCGATTCGATCATCAGCTGCCGACGTATCGCGCGTACAATGTCTTTGCCTCGGCGATATCTTCGGTACCGGTCACAATAGCCCGGCCGTCCGAGAAGACGGTCAGTTGAAATGTTCCGGTTGTGAACCTCAACAGGTACGGGTTGCGGTTGACGGCCCCAAGCCCACTTAGTTTTTCTTCGAGCGTCTCCAAAGAAACATCGAATCGTTCTGGATGGCTCAACTGAACGGCATTTCGACCGCAGAGGACGGCCGAATGGCTCCCGCGCTGGCCGTCGAGCCAGGGAAAATGACGGTCGTGGCAGGCCGGGCAACTGGGATTGTCTCGCAGTGCATCGAGGCCCACCTGTCGGATCCGATTATCCCAGAGCTCAATCACCTGCAGATGTCGGTTAATCTGTTCACGATCGCCGACAAGGATCTTGAGCACTTCACAGGCTTCGATCGACGCGATGACATTGATGATCGGTCCCAAGATGCCGGCGGAATCGCATGTCTCGGCGGTACCCGGCGGTGGAGGCTCGGGGTGCAGGCAGCGAAAACAGGGTGTCATGCCGGGCACGACAGTCATACTTTGGCCATTGGCACCGATGCATCCTCCGTAGATCCATGGGATCCGGTCGGACACGGCGACATCGTTGAGCAAGTAGCGAATCTCGAAATTGTCGGTTCCATCGACAATCACGTCGACGTCTTTGGTCAGCTGACGGACATTGGTGGCGTCGACATCGACGACAATGGGTTCGATTTCGATGCTGGAATTGATACGCCTGAGATGATTCGCAGCGGCAACGGCCTTGGGAATTCCAGCCGCGACATCAGCTTCGTCGTACAAGACTTGACGCTGCAGATTATTCAGTTCAAGAAAATCGCGGTCGACGATTCGCAAATGACCGACTCCGGCGCGTGCCAGGGTATTGGCGAGCACGGATCCCAACGCACCGCAACCGCAGATCAAGACCCGTCCGGCGTTGATCTTCTGCTGCCCCTTTTGACCGATTCGGGCATAGCGCATCTGCCGAACATAACGTTGCAATTCCTCAGGAGGTGCCTCATCATTCATCGCGGTATCAATCCCCGGTATTCGAATGTGATCGGTCCGATCATGGAGGTGTGAGTCTCATCACTTCATCGGTAAAGGCATCCTAGCGTCAAATACTGTTCAGTGGGAGTTACCCGGTACTTTCATACGGAGACGATCGGGTCGTCTCCGATGGCACATAACAGGGTCCCGGCGATGGGTTGAAGCGGGGGCTGCTCACGTTCCTGCTCGACGCACAACTGCTTCCACTTATCTAGCGGGGCCGAGCCGGGCACGGCCTGAAGTCGAACGAAGGGCATGTCGGTCTCGGCGCGGATTTCGCCGTACCGCTTCCAATCGGAAGCCTTAACCACGAGCCCATCGATCCTGTCATCAGCCGCGTTCGACCGTTGGCCGGTCCATGATTGGAGCAGCAAGACGTTCGGAGCCGGATCGCGGGGGCGAATGGATTGGAGCGGGCCCGGTGGGAGAACGGCACACGCGACGGCGGGCCACTGTGCGAATTGACGTAGTTGATCGGGCCACACGCCATCGTCACATTCTGCCAGATCGATCACGACGGGCACGCCGGCCAAGGAGCATGCTCGCAGGACGTCCGTGCCGGGGTTGTTTGCAATCACCGCCATCTGTGCCTTCTTCCAGGCGGCAAGATCCGTTGTTTTGTCGCCGGACGCCCGGTCCGTCGACAATGGGTTCGCAGGCAGTGGTGCCGCATGGAGTTGCCAGGGATCGAGGTCCCAAACGAGTCGTCCACCGGACGTACCGAGCCGGCGCAAGGCGAGCATGTGTCGTGCCAAGATCGAGTCACCATTACCACTCACTTCCGCGACCACGACCTCGTAGTAGTAGGGTTGGCCCGGTCTCCAAAAACAGGGGTCGGGGATGACGGCGCGGGCGAGGGGCTGAGGCTGATGTCCTAGGAACTCCAAATGGCAAGTTGCGGGCAGCGTGTGCGTTTCCGCCGACAAGGGCCCGCGCACGGTTCCGCCGAGGCGGATGGTCTCTGAGCTCCCCGAGGGCAGCGCCGCGTAAACATGGGCCAACTGTGGGCTCATCAACCCTGCAAAAACAGTGACGGTGGCGGCCTGCCTCGGATCCATGGAGGTCTCTCTTGCACGTTGTTCGTTAAATGGAGTTTTTGAAATACGCGGGCGCAGTCGCCGTCTTCCGAAGGCGTCCGGCCAACTCCGGCCGCCTACGGACGGTTTGGATCCGGTGCCGCTCTTGACTCGACACGCGGATCGCGGATCAACCGATTCGAAGCCCCTCTCACATCGGGCAATCGCCTTGCGGCGGATCGCCGCCAGTCGCTGTCGGACGAAGTTGTTCCCTCAAAACGGCAACCGCGGGCGATTCGGCGCACAGCGCGACCTGCTCTTGCGGTTCGCACGGCACACACTCGGCGCCGGTCGCGTCTGCCGCGGGATTCACTTCCGCCGGAAAGTCCGCATCCTCCTCCCGCTTGCCATCGCGATAAACGTGCTGCAATTCCGCTACGGTTCGGGCGATTGCCGAAACCGCGCGTTCCCCGTCGTCCACGTGCCT
>CAYNDU010000682.1:0-2591 GCA_964395615.1 uncultured Pirellulaceae bacterium
AAGCCTTTACCAGCAGGGCAAGTTAGTCGTCGCGACGCGACGAACATCCGAGAAACTCAGCGAAAAAGTTGACCAGCGGGGCAATCGGGCTTCGATCATCGAGCAGCAGGTCACAGTTTTTGACGCGGCCACCGCCCGTCCGATCTGGAGCAAGAAAGGACTGGCCGGTGTGGCGGCCAAGACGGGACCATTGCGGTCGTTCACTCAACTCTATCTGACCTGTTCCGAGGACCGGTTATTCCTTGTCGATGGCGAGCAAATCGTTGCGATCGACCTGGCCAATGGCACCGAACTGTGGCGAGCGGAACGTCCGGAGCGCAAGGACACGGAGGCCAAATATGGATCACTCATCACGTCCAACCTTTGTACACTTGTCGCCGATGGTGATCACGTCTATTTCTGCCAATTGAAGGCGCTGACCAGAAACCCATGGTACGAGCCGACGCAATCGCGGTTGGTCGCATTATCCGCTTCGAGCGGACAAAAACTGTGGGAACATCTTGGAGGTTCATGGAACTGTTATTCACCACCGGATCTGTTCGTGATCGACAAGCTGGTTTGGTCTCAAACGGCCACTCGGCCCTATCGTCTGGTCGGCCTGGATCGCAAAACGGGCAAGGTGATACGGTCGATAGACATTGAAGATGCGGTCATCCAGGAACACCATCATCGGTGTTACCGCAACAAAGCAACTGAGCGATATGTACTGCACGGTCGCCGCGGCATCGAGTTGCTGAATTTGGACGATTCGGACAAGGGCAATGAACTCAATCACTGGACACGTGGGGCTTGCAGGTATGGGATCATGCCGAGCAACGGGCTGATCTACGCGCCGCCCGATCCGTGTATCTGCTATATCACCGCCAAACTGGCAGGCATGGTCGCCCTGGGTCCCGAGACGTCGGCACCTGAACGCACTCCTGATGATCGGCGATTGGAACGGGGCCCGGCTTTCGGCATGAGTGGCGGGGCGAACGCTCACCCTGCGTCCGATTGGGACACCTATCGCGGAGACGCTCGCCGAAGCGGTTCGAGTCGAGTGGGCCTGCCTGCCGCACTATCGCTGGCGTGGCGCACCAGAATCGGGGCCCGATTGTCAGCCCCTACTATTGCAGCCGGCCGCCTCTTTGTGGCTTCGATCGACACGCATACGGTTCATGCCATGGACGTACGGACGGGCCGAAAACTGTGGTCGTACACTTGCGACGGACCAGTTGACTCGCCCCCGACTCTCTTCGGACCGCTGGTCCTGTTCGGCGCGTCCGACGGGTGCGTCTACGCTCTAAGAAGCACTGATGGAGCGCTCGTGTGGCGATTTCAGGCCGCCCCGGCGCGTCGCTGGATCTCCGCCTTTGGAAACATCGAATCCGCCTGGCCCGTCCATGGTAGTCCGCTGGTTCATGATGGCCTTCTGTATGTAGCAGCCGGTCGGACGTCTTTCTTGGATCATGGAATCACCGTGTATGCGCTCGACCCGTGGTCAGGTACTGTGATCCAACGTCGTGAACTGGATTCAAATACGTCGGCCCGTGAAACGCCACCCTACGATCGGCGATTACGTTACGATATGCCGCCCGATCGATCGGGTGCTTTGACCGACGTCCTGGTCGCCGAGGGTGATTCGATTTTCATGCGCCACACTCGATTCGATCCGCGTGATCTCGGCCGCAATCTGGAGCGGGAGAAATCCCAAAGTCAACTGGACGACGTCTATCGCCGCCAGATCCCGCGAGTATACAGTCCCGGCCCTCAACTGGCCGCCAGCGTCGGTCTGTTGGAAGAGAACTGGTACAATCAGCTCTATTGGTCGTTCGCCCAATCATCACAGAGCCGCTTGCTGGTCTTCGACGATCAGCGCACGTATGGCGTCCGTGCGTTCGGCGGCAAACCGGCTCGCCACGCGCGTTCGATTTTCAAAGTGGGTGCGAGCAAATACACGTTGTTTGCCGATATTCGTCGGCCGAAACTTCAGAGGGCATGGTCGGTGCCGATCGCACAACGCGTCAGCGCACTGTTAGTTGCTCCTGATGCACTCTTCGTCGCCGGCTCTGAGGGTGGCATTTCACCCGACGATCCTTGGAAATCGGTCGAATACCGTGGCCCAGGTCACATGACCGTGCATGATCCGGCGACGGGCAAGCAGTTGGCCACGTATCGACTGCCGGCCGTTCCGGTCTGGAACGGGTTGGCCGCCAGCGACCGGCACCTTTTCGGCGTCCTGCGTGACGGCAGTATCGTCTGTTACCGGTCCTCGGAACACGAAGCTTCTAACCGAACACCTCATTGATGAGAGTCAGTGCCTTGTCGGCCGACCCGCGCATGACCATCAACTCGACTCCCCTGCGCGTGATCGCCATATCGGGAAGCATACCGCCCGCATCGTCGGCAGAAATCATCGATTGGATGCCGTTCTCTTGCAGCATTGACTGAACCAGCCCGGCCTCTGTTCGGTCACCAAACCGCTTAATGCAGACCATCTCGGCCATCTTCAGGTCCCTCCAGATACGGCGCGGCCGTCGGCCGACTTCCCTTGGTGTGAATCGTCACGCGAGCCCCATGCGGTCAGTATGGCTGAAGAGACAAGCTCGCAC
>CAYNDU010000683.1:0-2559 GCA_964395615.1 uncultured Pirellulaceae bacterium
CGCCTGAAGGGCGATTGGCGCGACACGTTCGTTTTCACCCGCGCCTATAACCGGGGGGAATGCGAACTGGCCAACGGCCGATATCGAGTTACCGTCTGCGTCGGCGACTCGGCATTCCCTCAAGAAGGCCAAAACGTCGCAGTTGCCGGGAAACCGATCGTGAATGGCGAACGAACGGCCATTGGGCGATATCTCGAACGATCGGCGATCGTCGACATTATCGACCATCGGTTGGCCATCGAGATCGGCACGCAGGGTGGTACGACGAACACCTGTCTTAACTGGCTGACGATTGTAAGGATTGAATAACCTCACCGACGGGAATCGGCCCGGCCTTGGCCCGCCTGCCGCTCGCCAGTCAGCTTCCAAGCGGGTAGAATAGCGACTTTAATCCCATCCCTGGAATGACCATGTCAACGCACAATTCCCAATCGCAGCGTAAGAGGATACTGGCGGCTAAGCAAGAAGGCTTCGGCGCAACGATGCGAGAGTACTTCAAGTTGTCTGGTCCTGGCTGGTTGCAGAGTGCGATTACGCTGGGGGGCGGGTCGCTTGCGGGCAGCCTCTATCTTGGAATCATCGGCGGCTACGAGATGATGTGGCTGCAGCCCCTGATGATGGTCTTTGGGATCGTCATGCTCAGCGCCATCGCTCATGTTGCCCTTTGTTCGGGCGAGCGTCCGTTTCAGGCATTGAATCAACATGTCAGCCCGGTGCTTGGTTGGGGATGGATCATAGCAACGGTCATGGCCAACCTGGTTTGGGCCATGCCGCAGTTCTCGCTCGGCACGGCCGCTCTGCGACAGAACCTGGGTGTGTTGACATTCTCTGGCGGCGAATACGCGGCGACCGTTCTGCTGCTGGTCGTCGCGGCCGCAATCGTCTGGCTCTACGACGCAGGCGGCAAGGCGTACAAGCTTTTTGATCTTCTCTTGAAACTCATGGTGGCCTTGGTCGTCCTCAGTTTCTTCATGGTTGTCGTCACGATGTCTAGCAGCGGAGAAGGGCTTGCGTGGGGCCGTATTTTGAGAGGCTTTCTGCCGAACCCCGGTTTGATTTTCGAGCCTGCCGAATCGCTGCGAGCTTGGATCAGTCAATCGTCGGCGCCCGACTACTGGCGCGAGGTCATCGTTTCCGCTCAACGCGACCGCATGGTTGCTGCGGCGGCCACTGCGGTCGGCATCAACATGACGTTTCTTTTACCGTACTCGATGATGAAGCGAGGTTGGGATCGCGAGTTCCGTGGACTCGTCAAGTTCGATCTGGCCACGGGACTGTTTGTACCCTTTCTGCTCGCTACGAGCTGTGTGGTGATCGCAGCCGCTTCCCAATTCCACGGCCGCCCGGAACCGGGATTGATCGAAATCCACCAGGCAGGCTCGGTACCAGCCGACGACATTCCGGCGAAGCTTGTCGAGGACTATGACAAGAACCTTACGGACATGCTCGCAGCCACCGGCAGCGATGTACCGCTCGGCGACCTGCCCGAGTCGGACCGAATTCTGGCGGCTACCTTGATCCAACGTGATGCGTTTGCCCTGGCAAACTCACTCGAGCAATTCGCCGGCAAGGGTTGGTCACAGACCTTGTTCGGTGTCGGCGTCGTCGGAATGGCCGTGTCGAGTATCATCATTCTCATGCTTATCAACGGTTTTGCCGTTTGCGAGATGCTGGGGCGACCGTCAACGGGTTGGCTTTATCAATTCGGATGTCTCCTGCCCGGTCTTTCAGGAGCTTGCGGAGCCTTGTTCCTCTGGTCGGGTAAGGCCAAGTTCTACCTGGCGGTCCCGACGAGTCGATTCGGCATGGTGCTGTTGCCAATCGCCTATATTGCTTTCTTCTGCCTGATGAATAACCGGCGACTGCTCCGGGAATCGATGCCGACCGGAGCCGTTCGAGTCGTCTGGAACGTGCTGATGGGTATCGGCGTGATTTTGGCACTGATCGGAGCCGCCATATCACTGCTGAACGACACGGCACAAGTTCCGGGCACGACGATCATGGTGCGCAACCTGGCGTTTGGACTCCTGGCCGGCCTGGTCGTTGTCGGCATTCTGCTCCAAGCGATTAAGAAGAACCGAAAGAGTGGGTGATAGCGACGGGAGCGGGACTCCATTTCCTGGTGGCCGATGGGATCATCTTCGGCACCCACACTTATGAGCCGGCTCTCGCCTGGTCGACCGCTCGGTACGATGGCGTGCCTGCAGCCAACCGGGATGATCGTGGCTCAAGTCACGGCTGAAACGCCTTCATCGTCGTTCTTGGACTCGACACGTAACACTTGATTCAGCCGAGGTGCGACCCATGAAGCGAAGCACGGACCGGATCCTGACCACTCATGTCGGCAGTCTGGCCCGACCGGAAGAGCAACTGCAATTCCTATTCTCCAAGGAACGCGGCGAGTCGTACGATGTTACGGAGTTCCAGGATTCGACGCACCGGGCCGTGGACGACATTGTGGCGGGGGAGATGAAGGCGGGGATCGTCATCGGTTGCGACAGCGCACCGGGGAAATCACGATCTTCTGTTCTCACTTACGACGGCTCTTCCAGGTCGTGA
>CAYNDU010000684.1:0-2556 GCA_964395615.1 uncultured Pirellulaceae bacterium
CCGACGGCCGAAGACGGCATCAAATCAGGCGGTCCACTGACTGAGATCACCTAGTTGACAAACGATGAAAATCATGCGAATTGCCATCCTGTTCGTTGCTTCCTGGATCCTCGCGACCATTCCCGCCTTCTCTCAGCGGTCGGCGCCCGCTAAAGATGCCCACATCGGGTACCTCTATCCAGCGGGCGGACAGCGGGGGACGGAATTCGATGTGACAATCGGCGGCCAGAACCTGACGGAATGCAGCGCCGTTCTCTTTTCGGGTCAGGGAATCGAAGTCGAAGTTGTCGACTACTTCAAGGTCTTCAATCGGGGTGAGGCCAATCGCCTCCGAAACCGACTGGACGTCGTACGTCAGACGCTCGAAGAACGCAATGAAGAGGGCGAATTGGTCGGCCCCCGCGCCAAACAGGAGGATGTCGAAGCCAAGGCGCTCGCGGAAGACAAAGTCACTCAACTGGAATTGGACGGCTACAAGGAATACCAACGCCGCCGCAACGACACGAAACGTCAACCGAATGCCCAATTGGAAGAGTGGATTACGGCGCGCGTCCGGATCGCCGAAGATGCCACCTTGGGAAAACGATTCTGTCGCGTTCAAGCCAAAACGGGCCTGTCGAACCCGTTGACGTTTCTGATCGACCAGTTACCGGAATACCGGGAAGTGGAACCGAACGACCTGCGACCAGAAAAGCCGATCGACCGGCCATTGCCTCTGGTCATTAACGGCCAGGTTATGCCGGGTGACGTCGATCTTTTTCGTTTCACGGCCAATCGGGGCGATCGCCTGGTGGTCGCCGTTGCAGCTCGACAACTGGTGCCCTACCTGGCCGACGCCGTGCCCGGCTGGTTCCAGGCAACGCTCGCACTGTACGAACCGAACGGGCACGAGATTGCGTTTGTAGACGACTTCGAATTTCATCCCGATCCGGTGATGTTCTATAAGATCCCGGCCTCCGGAGATTATATTCTGGAAATCCGCGATTCAATTTATCGCGGTCGTGAAGATTTTGTCTATCGCATTACGGTTGGCGAAATCCCCTACCTGACCGGCGTCTACCCCTTGGGCAGGCAGAGCGGTCAATCAGTGACCCTCGAACCAAGAGGCTGGAACCTTCCGGCTCGGTCGATCGAGGTTGAGGCGAGCGAGCGAGAACCGGGTGTCTATACGATTTCGATGGAGGGCCGCAAGTGGGTTTCGAACGCCATTCCTTTTGCTGTCGACTTGCTGCCCGAGACCATGGAGCAGGAGCCCAACAGCCGCGGCACGGAAGCTCAGACCGTCAAGCCGCCCGTCATCATCAACGGCCGGATTGATGAGCCCGGGGACTGGGACATATTTCGATTCGACGGACGCGCCGGAGGCAACGTCGTGTTGGAAGTGCGCGCGAGGCGTTTGAATTCGCCGGTCGACTCCTATCTCCGAATTGCACGACCCAGCGGTCTTCCGCTGGCCTTTAACGACGACGTGGAAGACAAAGGGTACGGACTGACAACTCATCATGCCGACTCCATGATCGAGGTCGAGCTTCCCGAAGACGGACCGTATTTCGTTTATGTGGGTGATCGACAGAATCAAGGCGGGCCGGAGTATGCATACCGGCTGCGTATTAGTGCTCGGCAACCCGATTTCGCGCTGCGAGTTGCACCGTCCACGCTGAATGTGCGACCCGGGTCCAGTGTGCCGTTCGAGGTCTTTGCGCTACGCCGTGATGACTTCGCAGGCGAAATCGACCTGGAACTGCTTAACGCGCCCGAGGGGATCACCGTACGCGGCAACAAGATCCCCGAGGGAGAGGAGAGCGCCGAACTCGTGTTGAGCATCCCTCGGTCTGTTAAGGAACAACCGCTGGCACTTCACATCGAGGGCGAGGCCACGATCAAGGAAGAACGTGTCCGCCGAACGGCCGTGCCGTCCGATAACTGGATGCAGGCGTTTATCTATCATCACCTTGTACCTGCCGACCGCTTGTTGCTTCTGGCCACGCCCAGGGCGTCGGTGCGAAAACCGAAGAGCGCCGGCGGAGGCACGGCGGGAGTCGAAACGATTCAAATCGCCGCCGGCGGGTTCGCCCGCTACCAGGTCGCGCTTCCGCAGCTCGATAACCTGGACGACATTCGGGTGAAAGTTGTTCAGCCGGCTCAAGGGATCGAAATATCACGTCTTGTCGCAGGACCCGGAGGCCTGGTCATGCTGCTCAAGGCGGATGCCGACCTGCTCAATCCGGGCGACGAAGGTGATCTCGTCCTCGAAATGACACTCAATTCCAAGCCAACGACGGCCAAGACCAGCCCCAACGGCAAGACCGATCCGGACAAATCCAAACCGGTCGGGTCCATCCCAATCGTCCGGTATCGCATCTCCGGTGGTTAGTCGCCGGCCGCGCCGTCGCACGGCCCAACCGGCAACTCGCTTCGGCGCCATTACGTCATTCAGCTCCGATGCACTTCCTGACCGAAGACGAAGGCTGGTTGACCAGCGCGGTCGGGCACACCTCGCACCGGGACTAATTCAGCTTATGCGGCCGTAGTGGCCGGAGTCGTTCGGCGGACGAA
>CAYNDU010000685.1:0-2540 GCA_964395615.1 uncultured Pirellulaceae bacterium
GGTTGTTCGCGCGTGTCGGCGGCGCGGCACCCAGGCGCCTCGTGTGCGCCGGGACAGCACACGCACACACCAGCCGCCCCGGCGGCGCCCGGCCGGACGCCCGCCGCTAACTCGGCAAGTCGGAGGGCGCTGAGCGACGTAAGTTCGGCAGGCTTCAGTATCAAGCTGTTCCCTCCGGCCAAGGCGGGTGCCAGCTTCCAGGTCGCCATCAGCAGCGGGAAATTCCAGGGGACCACCGCTCCCACCACTCCGATCGGCTCGCGGCGAATCAGCCCCAGGTTGTCCGGACCGGTCGGAGCCACCTGATCGTAGAGCTTGTCACAAGCCTCGGCATGCCAGCGGAAACAATCGACCGTCTCTGCGATATCGATTTCCAGGCAATCACGGATCGGCTTGCCTCCCTCCAGGGAATCGAGGAGCGCGAGTTCACCTGCATGCGATTCAACCAGTTCGGCCAGTCGCAACAGTACCTGCTTCCGATCACCGGGCGCGCGTCGCGACCAGACTCCCGCATCGAAGGCTTTTCGAGCGGCAGCCACGGCCCGATCGACGTCGGCAGCTTCGCACGAGGCAATCTCGGCCAGCGGCTGTCCGGTAGCCGGGTTTTCGCTCGAGAATCGTTTGCCGCTCGACGCATCCTCGTACTGGTCGCCGATGAATGCCTGCGTGCGAAACGTCAACTGAGCGACCGCTGCATCGATCGCCGGTCGGGTCAAATCCAATGTCATACGTCGGGATTCCTTATTTCATAGAGTGTTTTCGGAATCGGTGCCGGCCTGAGGTGACCATCCGAAGCGGTCAGGTCGCTTCGATCGATTCAGCGTCGTCAGGCAAGCCCTCTTGGAGCAAATCGAGCATCGTACTCACTGCGACAGGGAACACGGGCGGTCGCACGCGATCCGACGTCCAACCCTTCAGATGTTCAAGAATCGGTTGACAGATGCGGCCCTGGCACGCGCCCATTCCACACCGTGTCTGGAGCTTCGCCTCGCGTGAAGATTCGCAGGGAGATAACGCCGCCCATGTTACATCCTCACAACGACAAACGATTGTGTCGTTTTTGACGAGATTTTTCAATTCCCTACGCAGAGCAAACGCTCGGTCAAGCGATTTGGCGAAACGTGCCTGCCTTTTCCGACGGGGGAAGAAGGTCTGAGCCGCCGTGGGCTTTCCGGCCGCCGCAGCCCCAGCGATTTCCCCCTCGGTGACACTCAAGTCAATGCCCGCGATGCCGGTCGACTCGCCGACCGCAAAGACCGCATCCACGGTCGTTCGTTGATAGGCATCGACCACCACGCCGTCGGCCCGGCACCGGCAACCCAGGATCCGCGGAAGACGGAGATTGGGAATCAAGCCGAAAGCACACGCAAGATAATCGCACGATTGTTCCCAGACACGTCGCCCGTCAGTCAACTGAACGTGCTCGACACCGCCACTGCCCGTTGCCTGAGTAACCCAACCGCCCGTACGGTAGCGAATGCCGGCCAGACTGCGTTTGAGCTCGAACGCCTGCCGGAGTTTTCCGGGAGCGGTGAGCGAGAGTCGTCCGACAAATCCGATCATCGCTCGACGGCGTGCCTGTTCCACAACTTCTACGACGTCGGCGCCCTGCTCGACAAAGTGAGCCGCCGCCGCCAACAAGAGAGGACCGCTGCCCGCCACGACAACTCGACGACCACGCAAGGGCCATCCGCCCTTGACCAGCATTTGAAGCCCCCCGATACCCGTCACACGCGGCAGCGTCCACCCGGGAAACGGAAGGAATCGTTCCCGGGCACCGCAAGCAAGAATCAACCGATCGAATCGCATCGTAACGCCACGCGACAACGGCTCGGACCGGTCCGAGGCATCCGGCCCCTTCGGAATCTGCCTCGGGGCGGACCCTTGGTCGGCCTTCACCGAACCGGAGCGAACGTCGACGTCCGGCGAATCGTTTCGCAGCTCGACCATTACCTGGCCTGTGTCATTCGCGGCAAAAGCCGTGGCACCCGTGAAGACGGCCACGCCCGCGCGATCCAGCCTTGAAAACCACGTGGAAGCAAGTTCGGTGGGCGGACGGCCTTCGATGGGTCGCCAGACAGGCCCGCCCAGCCAGGGCGTGGATTCGATCAACGCCACATCCACGCCGCATTCGGCAGCGGTCGTTGCCGCAGCCACACCGGCCGGCCCGCCACCGATTACGAGAACGTCGTATCTCAGATCCCGTTCAGCCATGGGTCACCACCTCCATGCCCTCGACGCATAGGACCGTACATGACCGCTGCTGAGTCCGCCCGTTGATAGTCAAACGGCACTCAAAACAAACGCCCATTCCACACAGGGGACCTCGGCCCTGACCAGCGATCGATCGTCGAAACGTGTGACGGTCCTGGTCGGCCACAGCGGCCGCCACCGTCGCGCCGGCCGGAACGGATACCTGTCGCCCGTTAATTCGGATCTTCGTCATTGCGTCTCCCGGGTGGCGGCCCTGCCGCCCTGTCGATGCCTGCGGATTCATGTCGGTTGTCGGGAGCCCGCTGCCGACGGGGGCCGCAATCCAC
>CAYNDU010000686.1:0-2516 GCA_964395615.1 uncultured Pirellulaceae bacterium
ACATTCTTTCCGACGACTTCGACCCTCAGCGTGAACGCGCCGTCGACCGGCCTGAACACGCCCAAATCCACCGGGGCTAACGGACCGGCCTTCTCCGCATACGTATCCACGTCTCCGCCCGCGGGCTGCCCGTTGACGGTCAGTCTCAGCACACCGTAATCGTAGCTTTGCGTGGCGTGGAGGATCAGCTTGTAAGGTCTGTCCCTTTCGACGGTAAATCGCAACTCGACGAAATCACCGACCTTGCCCGCTCGCACAAACAGGTGATTGGCCCCCGACCAACGGTGGCCACCGTAACGATCGAGCGGTTGTGGAGCGGCTGGGAAGTGGCCCGACTTGGCGACGATCTTCATCGTCTCGCACTCGACGGCGTTCTCGAAATAGCGCACTGCCGGCTTGGGTCGGTCTGATTGGCGAGGCCGGGCGGGCGGAGACGGTGGTGTTGGGATGATCGGCCGCGCCGCTTCGGCCGCCTCCGCCGTGCGATTGCTCTTGGTGTCGGCATCGCCATACCAGTACGTGGCGACGGCGTAAGCCATGTCGCACTTCTTCCAATGCCACACTTCCATATCGACCTGAAGCGATCTGCCGAACGGTATGGTATCAAGTGCCCGAGTGCGGGTTTCGGTACTGTAACCCTGCGTATCGCGTTCGGCCGGATTCTGTTTGGGGTTGAACTGATCGTACCGGTGGGCGCGGGGTTGGGCGTGAAATGGATGCTCGTAGAAGTTCGTGTGCCTGCCGCCCCAGGAGTAGCCGTAATAGTCCTCGGTGCCGGTGCCAAAGATCGAGGGAAATGCTTCGCCGTCGACCCAGATCTTCGCGTCGCCTTCACCCCACCAGGTCGGAACCGGATTCATCACTGTCAGCGCATCGCCGACATAAACACCGCGGCCGGAGAGCGTTACGTAGTTGAAATCGGCAAACGGCCGGGTCGGCACCGGGTACTGGTGCCGCCAGTTGGCGTGAAAGTACAGCGATCGATCGTCCCAACGATAATCGCCGACCACGGCTTCGATGCGGACCGGCACGGGTTCGGTGTGGAGATTCAGCAGCGCGACTTTTGCCGACTCACGATAGGGCATCACCCAACGGCACGTCATCGCCCCTTCGCGGCTCACGGTGCGCCACCACCCCTGGTACGGATGGATCCCGATGCCTGAGCCGAAGAAGTCGCCCACCGGGCACCAGACCGTCGGTTTCCCGTCGAACTCGATCTTCAACACGAGGGAGCGTGTGACCTGCGGATCAACGTCCGCGACCAATTGGAGCGACAAGGTGCGAATGGCCGCCTCGCCGGACGGCAAGTCCATTGACGCCTCGGCCTGAGACGCGATCCGCGTGTCGATCAACACCCGATCGCCGTCGGCCTCGCGCCGAGCCGCCCCTGAGCTCCTACCCAAACCGTAGCGGAGTCCGTCAGAATTCCGACTGGAGCGCGAGGAATCTGGAGGTCGGGCGGACTCCGCGACAGGTGCATTCGATCTTTCGGCCATATTCTCCGTCGCGCTCGCCGGAGTCAACAGGGCCTTGCCCACCCGCTGCATTACCGGCCGGGCGGCTTGAAAATCCTCCAACGTGAATGAGCGAACCGGCGTATCCGGCGCGTACTCGCGGTACGTCAGGATGTAGAAGAATGGCGGCTTATCCAACGTGACCTTGCAGCTCTTGGCGTAGGGAATGGGAAAGAATGAGACGGCCGACGCCAGCGATTTGTGAGCTAGGGGCGGAGGAATCAACGACGTTCCGTTGAACAGGTCGAGCATGTGGCCTTCCAGGGCCGGCTTGTCGCTGCCGTCGAGATAGATGCGGATTGTCGTGTCAACCGGCGTCTTGCCGCCGCTGGGAATCCGCTTGTCGGGCATCCACGTGCGGACGATCGCACCCGGCGAGTGATGGTCCATAATGACCCACTCTTGACGTCCGTTGTTCTCTTCGACGCGAACGAAGTTCTTGGTGTGGTCCTTGTTGGCGAACCAGCCGTCGGGATCGTCCGGCGTCTTCGAGAAGCGGTCGTAGCTGCTGGCCTGTCGCAGACGAAAATCCGTCTCCGGAAAGCGAGCCACCGATTCGCGGTCGATCATCTCGGTCAACAGCGATTCAATGGTGATGGGTGCTCTCCCCTGAACGGCCGAAACGCAAACACGGGCCAAGGCAAAACAATGGAATAATGCTGACGTGCAGAGCGTAAGGAGAACCAAGAACTTAGGGCCTGGGTATCTTTGCATGATCTGCTGCCTTTCTGTCGGATGACCGGAACAGCATGACTGTCACGATCCGCGATAGTCTTCTGTCCATTTGATATCCACCTGACATATCCTTGGGATGCCGGCCCAATTCATTGCTCAATCAGAAACGCTTGAATTTCGATCAGACGAGAAAAAGAATCAAAGACGTTCTGTTTGCAGCCGTGGCTTTCGACCTTGACGTAACGCACCTTCTGACGTGTGAAGTCGTGAAAGAAAGGGGTCAGGACTCTTTTGCCGGAACGGCCCGTAGGGTGCTTCGCACAAAAG
>CAYNDU010000687.1:0-2514 GCA_964395615.1 uncultured Pirellulaceae bacterium
GGCCATTCTTCTGATCGAACTCGTTACCCAGCTACGGAAGCTCGTTCCTGCACCCCGTTCTGGCTCGTGGACCCGTCTCGTATTGTATGAGCCCCCGTTTTCTGGATAATGATCTTCTGTGGAGTGGTGGGATGCCACTCAGTCAATGGAACTACGGATGGCCGCGAGGAGATTGCGGCGCAGGATGCATGGGTAAAAAACAACAGCTTGTCGAGGCCGCCTACGATCAGGCGTGCGCGATCCCGTATCGATATTGGAACAACCGGCTGGAATTCTGCCTGATAACCTCATCGAGGAAGAAACGGTGGGGATTTCCAAAAGGGATCATCGACCCCGGGGAAACGCCCGGCGAAACGGCTCTCAAGGAAGCCGACGAGGAAGCCGGTCTGACGGGACGGATCCGAGGCTTACCGCTGGGCGACTATTGCTATCACAAGTGGGGACGGGACTTGGAAGTCGTCGTATGGCTCATGGAAGTTAAGGAGGCGGCGGACGAATGGGATGAGTCTGATGTGCGGCGCCGTCGCTGGGTCAGTGCGGACGATGTTTCGCGCGTGTTACAGCAGGACTCATTACGGCCGCTCGTGAAAACGGCCATGAAACGACTGGCAAAGCAAGCCAATCGCTGACGACGGTTCCCCGTTAGGTAGTGTGTGATGAAGATCAGCACGATACCACACATCTATCGAAACGTCCGACGGTGGACCGAGATCCTTTCGGTGCTCAGCAAGTACGGTCTGGCAGATTGGATCAGTCGACTCAACATCGAGATGTTCAAGACTCATCTGAAGGGGAGTCAAGGCGACGCGTTGGCCCTGCAAACACCGGAAAAGCGCATTCGATTGGCGCTGACCGACCTGGGCCCGACGATGATCAAATTGGGCCAACTGCTCAGTACGCGATCCGACCTGGTCGGTGCGGGATTGGCCGAAGAGTTGAAACTGCTGCGTGATGACGTGCCGGCCGACGAACCGGAGGTCATCGAGGCGGTGATTGAGGCCGAACTGGGGCAATCGGTCGAAGAATTGTTCGCCGAGTTTGATCTTAGCCCCGTCGCCTCGGCATCGATCGGTCAGGTCCATCGCGCTCGACTCCACGGCGGCGAACTTGTTGCGGTGAAGGTCCAGCATTCGGGGATTGAGCGACTCGTGCGCGAGGACCTGGACGTACTGGCCGGTTTGGCTCTGCTGGCCGAGCGAATTCCCGAGTTTGCTCGATACAGGCCGAGACAAACGGTGGCCGAGATGGCTCGGATGCTGCTGCGCGAACTCGATTTTGGACGCGAGGAACAAAACCTCCAGCAATTCGCCCACTGCCTGGGTGACGAAGCGTCCGTTCGAATTCCACAGCCCTTCGCCGATTACTCGACGTCGCGCGTGTTGACCATGGAGTGGATCGACGGCGTCAAATTAACCGACTCGGATCAGTTGGTGGCAAAAGGGTACGATCGCGAAGAAATCGCTCGACGGGGCGCGCGGATCTACATGGAGATGATCTTCATTCATGGCTTCTATCACGCAGACCCCCACCCGGGAAACATCACGTTGCTGCCTGGAAATGTCATCGGATTGCTCGATTTCGGAATGGTCGGCCGGATCCAGGAGGGGCTCCGCGAAGACATCGAAGCGATGCTCTCCGCCATCGTCCAAAACGATGTCGTTCTATTGACCGTCCTGATCCAGCGGATCGGGTCCGTGCCGTCGGATCTCGACGAGTCGGCCCTCGCCGCCGACCTTGCTGACTTTGTCGGTATCTACTCGACGCAGACCCTCGAGTCATTTGACCTGGCCGGCGCGTTGAACCGAATGATGGAGATTGTTCGTCGACATCGCATTACGCTCCCGTCGCAGGTTGCCCTGCTGATCAAGGTGCTGGTCACGCTTGAAGGGACGGCCAAGATGCTCTGTCCTCAATTCAGCCTGATGGAAGTGATGCGCCCCTTCCATCGTAAAATGCTCTTTCAGCGTCTTTCGCCGGCTCGTCAATGGCGGCGGTTTCGCCGCCTACGCTTGGAACTGGAACAACTGGTCGAAGTCCTGCCTCGTCGGCTGATGGATATCCTCGAACAAGTCCAGTCAGGAACGTTCGATGTGCATTTGGAGCACCGGGGACTCGGGCCGTCCGTCAATCGACTCGTTCTCGGGATGCTTGCCAGTGCCCTGTTCCTCGGTTCTTCGCTCGTACTCAGCCAGGAAGTCCCCCCACTGCTGTTTCCCGAAGTCTCTTTCCTGGGGTTGCATCGAGTGTCGCTGTTCGGGATCACGGGCTGCGTCGTCGCCGTCTTGCTCGGCCTGCGGTTGTTGCGGGCCATCGGGAAGTCCGGACACCTCGATCGGCGTGATTAACGTCCCCACGTTCGGTGCGCCGTGCCGCATGGTCGCTAATTGAGGCCCACCGACATGTCTCCGGTAACGAGCACGGGACCGGCACTCGAGAGTTCTGCCAGAATCGCCGCACGTTGATCGGGTGCCGGTCCAGTGATCGCCGGATCGGCCTCCAGGGAACCGGCAGACG
>CAYNDU010000688.1:0-2509 GCA_964395615.1 uncultured Pirellulaceae bacterium
CAAGATCGCGCTGAATAATACGTCCACCCAAAACGAGCCCGTTCCTGCACCCACACGTGATGGGTTCGTCGGCTCGCCACACACAAGTGGCGAAGGGAGTCAGTCGAGGTCAATTCGTCGGAAGATTGGGAGGTGTCGGTAGTAAACCTCAAGGCAGCAGATGGACAGCGCGGTCATATAGACTCGGCCACCTTCGGAGGTAAGCGGGCCACGAGCAGACCAACTTCCGGCGGCATGCCCGCGTGTCTCCTGGCTGGCGACCAGCACATCGCGCATCGCCAGATTCCATTCGTCCCATTCGGCGCCGCCATAATGGTGCAGGGTCTGCGTAGCGTAGTACCAATAGTAGATGTTCGGTGCTCGCGATGACGGCGGCTGTTTTGCGAGCATCCAGGTGATCCCCTTGCGCATTGACGGGTGATTCCGATGCCACCCGAGGTAGATACGACAGAGCAGTGCTTCGGCCGTCATCGGGGGACTGCCTCGATCCCGCGGCATATAGGCGTAACTCCCTTCCCGCTTCTGCACGCTATCGAGGAAGTGGTCTGCGTTTTCCAGCGTTTCATCGGGAACCGACAGATTCGCCGCCACGGCACTTTGCAACGCCATCAGCTGCCAACCCAGAACGCTCGTGTCTCCCTGACGATTACGAGTATTCTCGCGAGGGTAGTAGCGCCACCCGCCATCCGGATACTGGGCCTCGACAATCATGTCGACGGCTTTCTGGGCCGGTGCCCGGAGTGCCTCATCGCCCGTCATGAGAAAGGCCTCGCACAGGACAATAGCCGCTTGCCCATGCGCATACATGCCCGGGTATTGCGACGACCCGCCCCGCAAATCGCCGTTCGGTTCCTGGTGTTCGATGAGCCATCGCAGCCCTTTAGCAACTTCATCTCGGTAGATTCCCGTAAGGTGAGTCTGTCCCGCCCCCAAGAATGGAAGCAGCGCCAGGGCGGTTGCCGCCGAGTCGCTATGCAGTCGACCTCGGTCCGAGCAGTTACAGTTACCCACCTGGTGAAATCGATCCAGACTCCAGTTGCCATTGCGACCTTGATGTTCGGCCAACCAGCGCAAACCGCGTGCGACCGCGGCCTCGGTCAATGTCGTACCACCTTCCCGCCGCACCATGTCGACGCGAACCCGGGGGTCACGAGTTGCAAGCGTCCGGTTTTGACTTGAGGCCGAACCGATCTGCTGCCGCACGTGGTCGAGGTCGGGCAGATTGGGGTTAGCCAAGTCGACCAATCGCAAATCTCGGGCCAGTTGATCGGCGCGAACGACGGCTCGCCGCAGAACCGGATCCTTCATGTCGATTCCCTCGGGAACGCCAAGATCGAACTGAGCATTCTCGCTCGGCTCCACAAGCCGAGTATCTCCACCTTCGCGCACGGTGCGACTCACGCGTGCCGATAAAGTAATGTAGGGACCTGACGCGCGCTCGTCCGAAAGCAGACCGAGGATGGTCAGGAGAATCACGTGAAACAGCAGGCTGATCAACCAGGCAGGCATTGTATTGAGCAACTGGCGTGCCCAACCCGCGAAGGCGGGTCGGACCGGAATCGGTCGATTCGCCGTGCTTCGATTGAGTGCCGGGCGGCGGCGTGGCGGAGCCGGCGTCGAGGCCGGCCGCTCATTCGTTCGACGGGCCGTGCGTCGAGCAGGAACACCCTGGGATGGGGCGTTCGCCCGCGTGCCAGCAGGCGACGAAGGTCCGGACGCCGCCTGCCTGCTGAGCAGTTCTCGAGCCGCACGTTCCTGTTCTTCCGTCAGCTCGATCGACGTCCCACACTGCCAGCAATCGGCAATCATTAACCAAAGTCGAACGGTCATCGGTGCTCGGCAATCCGGGCAACCGCACATCAGGACATCCCCATTGAGCCAGAGCCCGG
Organism: uncultured Pirellulaceae bacterium; assembly: GCA_964395615.1. Lineage (GTDB taxonomy): Bacteria > Planctomycetota > Planctomycetia > Pirellulales > Pirellulaceae > CAYNDU01. The sequence goes on from CAYNDU010000688.1 coordinate 1,890, forward strand.
CATGACGTTCCGCATCGGTCTGGCTACTTCCGATCACCGGTAACTTCCGGCGGCCTGCCGGTTGCCCAAGGCGATTGGAAGAGATCGATGTCGCCATGAAATGATCGGACCACGTCAACGGACCAGCCGAATCGATCCGGATCCGTGGGATTTCGGAGGGCGGATCGGCGGACCCAGAGTCCAACGACAAGGGGACCAGTCGGAGGTGGTCGTCACAGGATGTCCTTCGGCCGGCCATGTAGTCTTCCAGGCATCGGTGAACAATGGGGCCAAAGCCGTCTTCCGCGCCTGCAGTAACCGGTCGCCAGTAGCGAACCGGATCGGGCAACGCGGGCCCCTCGATAAGTCGGGCATCAGCGGCGGGCCACTCCTATTCTACTCGCTCAGACTTTCAATCAAAACGCGTGGATCGCAACCGGTATTCGTTACTCGGATCGTGACGAAACACTTTGCGCGATGTGCCAAGCAAAGGGTGTCACGGCCGAATAGGCGGTTAGCGACGAGACCAGGTGGGGCAATCCGTTGAAACGGTTGCCACCGACGATCCTAACTTGGTAAACTGGGGACTTACTCAGGCGGGTCACCTGACGAGCAGTATTCTAAACCCATTCGGGGGGTTC
>CAYNDU010000689.1:0-2508 GCA_964395615.1 uncultured Pirellulaceae bacterium
TCCAGTGAACACCTTGCTCAGCCCAACCGCTACGCGAGCCCGTTCCTGCACCCTCAAACAGGTCTTCCGGCGAGTCGGCAGTCAATGGCCGAAAGATCAGCCATCGAGGGACGAGTAGCGGGCGAAGCTCTTGAGCTTATCGAGCGCGCGACGTTCGAGCTGCCGGACCCGCTCGCGGGAAACACCCATTTGATCGGCAAGCGTCTGCAGGGTGACCGGACTCGGAGTTTGCACCAGTCCGTAGCGCGTTGAGACGATGTGCCGTTCGCGCGGATCGAGTTGCTGGACCCACTCGACAATCCGGCTCATCCGCGACGTGTATTCTCGTTCCAATCGTTGCGGTGATTCAAAGGTCTCGGCGATTACCTCGTCGTGCGATAGAAAATCTCGGGTAGACTGACGCAGCTTGTGCTGGCGCACCACCCACCGATTGAGATTGTGTCGGACGGCATTTGTAATATAGGTGCTGAATCGATACCCGCGTTTCACGTCGAAGAGTTCGACAGCGCGCAATAACGTCAGGTGCGCTTCGGACAGGAGTTCCTCCATCCGGTTTTCCGGCGATACGTGTTGCCGAACGACTGCGGCCGCGAGCCGAGAATAGACGACGACCAGATAGTTGCGCACTGCCGTCGCCTCCTCGAGCAACCGCTCGACTACCGCGGGCGATACGTGCGAGTCACCTTCGCTGAGGATCAACTGCCGCACGGTTTCGGCTCGGTACCGTAGGAAGTTCATCCACAGGAAGGTCTCCCGTTCTTCCTGAACCGAGAGGCGACATGTTTCCGATCGCTCGGCAACCGGTACGAATTTGCGCGGCAGATTGGACCAGTCCCCCGTTACAAATTCGATCGGCTCCGCCATGATCGCTTCGGGTGGCCGTACCCACGCCGGTCGACCCACCCGGGTTTCTGCATGCCGACTCCCGGTCGACCGCTCGGCTTTCCGTTGGTCCCGCCGTGACGATGCCGTTCGTTTCGATGTCCCCAGGCCGACTCGTCGCTCTGTTGCCGCTATCACCGTTGTCGCCTCCATCTTTGTCACCCTCGCCGTTTGGCCACCGCTTGGCCGCCTTCGACCCCTCGCGTCATGCTCTGCCCAGAACCTCGCTGCGACGCACCGACCATCCCGGAAGGGGCTCGATCAAGGCCGCAATCTATTTTTCACATATTTAATTGTATAAAATGACTTAAAAGGCCGGTGCCGTCAACCGGGATGGGCGTGTGGGGCAAAAAAAGTTCGATTTTCCTGGGCGGTCTTGTCTCGCGATGGCTCGTCGATCCGGTCACCGAGCCCTGCTGTTCATGGCCCGAACGGTTACCTAGAATGGGCCCCCGGACCGCCCTTTGCTCACGAAGCACGTGTTGCGAGAAGGTACGAATTTCGATGAGGGGGCGTTGGGCAAGAGAAAAGGAGGACAGGGATGCGGATCGGTGTGTTTTGCAGCGGCGGGGATGCGCCGGGCATGAATGCCTGCGTGCGGGGCATTGTCCGGGCAGCGGCGGGCCGCCACGAAGTGGTGGGCATTCGACGCGGCTACCAGGGGCTCTTGGACGAAGATTTCGTTCGAAACGCGGCGGGGGAGCCCATTCTTGACCGCCGAGCTGTCTCGGGCTGGGCTCGTTACGGTGGCACGTTCTTGCGAAGCAGTCGCAGCCCAGAGTTTCGGACGGCTGCCGGCCAGGAGCGGGGGGCTGAAATCCTTCGTCGGTACGGCGTGGACGCGTTGATACCGATCGGCGGAGACGGCACGTTTCACGGGGCCGTTGACCTGGCCGACCACTGGGACGGCCAGATTGTCGGCTGTCCGGGGACCATTGACAACGACCTGATGGGAACAGACTTCACGATCGGATTCGCCACGGCCGTGCAGACGGCGGTCGACGCGGTTGATAAGGTGCATGACACGGCGGAGAGTCATCAGCGCATGTTTCTCATCGAGGTGATGGGCCGACACAGCGGCTACATCGCGGTGTACACGGCTCTGGCGGCGTCCGCGGAGATCGTCTGTATTCCCGAAATCCCGACGGATATCGGCGCCATCGTCGGCCATCTTCACGAGTTGAAGCGTCGTGGCAAGGCCTCCATCATGATGGTGGTTGCTGAGGGGGATGACGAGGGGAGTGCGGAGGTGATCCACCGCGAGCTTCAGGCGGCCGGCTGCCCCTATCCGAGTCGTGTGTTGGTGTTGGGCCACCTGCAACGGGGTGGGCATCCCGCTCCGGCCGACCGCATTCTAGCGTCTCAGCTCGGTACGTGGGCCGTGGACGCGTTGGAGGCCAACCGGTCGGGCGTGATGGTGGGAAACGTGCAAGGCCAACCGGCGCTGACACCCTTCGCCGAAACGTATGCCGAGCACAAGCCAATCCCGGCCACCTTGCTCAAGTTGCTCTCGACGTTGGCAACGTAGCCGATTCCCCGTAGCCGATTCCCCATGGCCCACGGCCCAACGATTGGGTGGGTGCAGGAACGGGCTCGCGTAGCGGTTGGGCTGAGCAAGGTGTTCAC
>CAYNDU010000690.1:0-2485 GCA_964395615.1 uncultured Pirellulaceae bacterium
TCTCCAGTGAACACCTTGCTCAGCCCAACCGCTACGGAAGCCCGTTCCTGCACCCAACCCTCCCCCCCGAACAAATCCGCCTTCAATCGACCACCCATTTCCGCTATCGTCCCCCGCACGGAAAAACCTATCCTTTCTCACCCCTACGTCTGAACCCTATCCACGAACCGGAAGGCTGACCTCATGTGGTCAATTGCCGTAAAAACCCTGCTCGCCGACCGAGGCAAGTTGTTCACGGCCCTGATCGGCGTGATTTTTTCGGTGGTCCTGGTCAATATCCAGGGCGGTTTGTACTGGGGCCTGGTGCGCAAGGCGAGCATGCTGGTCGACCACGGCCAGGCCGACATCTGGGTGGGACACCGCAAGATGCACAATGTCGACTTCCCTCACGACATCCCGCGCCGCTGGCTGGACCGAATTCGCGGTCTGCCCGGCGTTGCACAAGCCGAACCCTATTTAGTTGGCGCGTCGACCATGACGTTGCCCAGTGGCGGAGCGGAGGACGTGTTCGTCGTCGGCGTCGAGGAAGGCAGCCTTCTGGGCAACGTCTGGAACCTGCACCAGGGGCGACCCGAGGACATCGTCAAGACCGACGGCGTGATCGTGGACGAATACGAGGACTCGAAGCTCGACTACCCTCAAATCGGCCAGCTGCGCGAAGTCGGCGGTGTCAGGGCGAAAGTGGTGGCTAAGAGCCGAGGTGTGATGGGGTTCCTGGTCAACCCCTACCTGTTTACGACCTACAACCGAGCGGCTCGATTCCTGCACAAGCGGGCCAGCCGCTGTTCGTACTTCCTGGTCCAGACCGAGCCCGACGTGGCCGTGGCCGACGTCTGCCGGCTGATCAAGAGCCGAGTGCCCGAGGTGGAGGCCTTTCCGCGTGAGAAATACAGCAAGATCTCGGTCGATTATTGGATGACACGAACCGGCCTGGGCATCAGCTTCGGAGCGGCCACGTTGCTGGGCATCTTCGTCGGCCTGGTGATGGTCGCCCAGACGCTGTATGCAATGGTCCTGGACCGACTGACCGAATTCGGCACGCTCAAAGCGATCGGTGCCCAGGAGCCTCAGATTCTGGCGATGCTGATCTCGCACGCGGTGGTGATCGCGTTGGCCGGCGCAATGATCGGCATCTCGATCGTGGCCACCGTCCAATGGCACTTCAACACGCCCAAGGCGCCGATCGTGATCCCCACCTGGCTATCGATCGGCAGCTGCGTTCTGGTCCTCGTCATCTGCCTGATCTCTGCCTTCCTGCCGTACCTTCGCGTGCGCAAGGTGGATCCTCTGATGGTGCTGCAAGGCTGACGATCACCACGAAGGGCGCGAAGACCGGGAGTGTGTCGAGATCGAACGTAGGAGTCGTAGCTCTCTTGCCGTTTGTCAGCCCCCGCGGGTCCAACATGCGGCGAACAAATGTTCAACGAACAACCCACTAAACCCCACATACGTACTGTATTTTCATAATCTTCATTCACTTCGTGATGTAAGAACCACCTTGGTAAAAGAACCTATTCTTCTTAGAAGAACTGACGTTGACGCCCTGGGGTGATTTTGGGACTTAAACCACGTTATGGCCGAATTTGTAATCCAAACCACCGACATCCACAAATCGTACCGCCGGGGGACGACGGTGACGCCGGTGCTCAAGGGCATCAATCTCACGGTCCCGGCCGGCGAATGTACGTTTCTGGTTGGCCCGTCCGGTTGCGGGAAATCCACGCTCCTGTCGATCATCGGCTGCATCCTGACGCCCGACTCGGGCACGATCAGTCTCTTCGGCCAGGACGTGCAGGGGCTGAACAACCGAGCCCGCACGCAGCTACGACGCGATCGGATCGGATTCGTCTTCCAGCGATTCCAACTGATCCGCGGTCTGACTGCCTTCGACAACATCTACATCCCACTGTTACTGCGCGGCCTATCGCGCCGCCAGGCTCATGCACGTGTGACGGAACTGCTCGACGCGGTCGGCCTGCCCGACAAGGGCCGGTCACTGCCGGCGAACCTAAGCGCCGGGCAATGCCAGCGTGTGTCGTTCGCTCGAGCACTCGCGGGCGACCCCGAGATCATCCTGGCCGATGAACCAACGGCGTCGTTGGACGAGCAGAGCGGCCAGGAAGCGATGACGCTGCTGAAGAAACTCATCCGAGAACACCACAAGACGGCCATCGTCGTAACCCACGACCAGAGCATCTTCCACTACGCCGACCGCATCTGCACGATCCACAACGGACACCTCAGTAAGACGAACCCCAGCCCCGGCGCGTTTCTCACGACCGCGACCGTAGATCAACCATGAGAAAGCACGGCCCGAATTCGTTGCCGTTGATATTGATTGAAGATTGAAGATTGTAAATTGAGAATTGTAAATTGCAAATTGTAAATTACGAACGGAATTCCAAGACTCTTCGTCCTACAGCCTAAGAAACCAAAACACTAAAGTCTGCCATGCTCATACCCATCGCTATCTCGCTCGGCGACT
>CAYNDU010000691.1:0-2484 GCA_964395615.1 uncultured Pirellulaceae bacterium
GGAATCTCCAGTGAACACCTTGCTCAGCCCAACCGCTACGGAAGCTCGTTCCGGCACCCGTGGACAGGGAGTCGAAGGAATCGGCCACGAGCGCCCGGACGACGTGGTTGCACCCCAAAACGACGTGGTTGCACTCCGGTGGGAGGACCAGGTGATACGTTGGCCGATTACTGGTTGTCGAGGATCACCGGCTGTTCGTTCGATCCGATCCACTCGAGAGAAACGGTTCCGTCCCGTTCGCCGGGAAGAACGAAGAGTACGCCAAGTTCTTCGTGTTCGGCGCAGACCGTCCGAGTGGTTTCCGGTCCCAGCACAAGGAAGGCCGTCGCCAGCGCGTCGGCCTGGGCACCCGTAGGCGCCACGACGGTGGTCGAGAGCGCTTTGTCTGCCGGCCGGCCTGTGCGCGGGTCAAGTACGTGTCCCATCCGCCTTCCACGATGGTAGAAGAACTGTTGCCCGGACCCCGACGTTCCGAGCGCCCGATTCCTGAGCGTCAATTCGGCCAGTCGACGCTCTGGACGCATTGGGTGCCGGATAGCGATCGTCCATCCGGCCGGATCGGAGGAATTTCCTGGGGAACCTCGGGCGAGAATGCTGCTTTGCCCGCCGTGCATCACGTAGTTCGCGACCCCGGCGGATTCCATCTCCTCGGCGCATCGATCCAAGGCGTATCCCTTGCCGACGCTGCCCAAGTTGATTTCCATCGCCGGCGAGGCGAACGCTACGGTCTGATCGACGTCGCTCAGAAGCAGTTGTTGGCTCCCGACGGCCCGCATCACGGCCTGCAATTCGTTCTCCGCCGGCACTCGCCCCTGACGTTGGAAGAAGCCCCACAGCTTCACCAAGGGGCCCGCCGTAATATCAAAGGCACCTTCCGAAAGAACATGCCAGCGACGACAGAGACTTAGCAGGCCATAGAGCCGCGGCTCGACGCGAACGGGATGATGCCGCGCCTCCCGATTGATTTCCGCCAGTTCACTGTCCGACCGATAGACGGTTAACTGCTGTTCGAGCTTGTCGACCAGATCGAGTGCCGCGTCTGCCGCATCGACGGCGCCTGGTTGGGTTGAGCCGGGAAAGACGACTTGGAACTGGCAGGCCATGGCCCGCCGTTCAACCTGCAACAGTACGCAATCATCGTTTTCGGTAGTCGGGGATATGTTCCAGTGCGCCGGACGCTCGCTGTCTCGCAGATCCCGATCGCTTGAAAGATCCGAAATGGCATCGACGGCCGACTGCCCTTGTAGAAACTGGCGACGCGTGGATTTTCGGCGAGCAGTCATAACGGGCACATTATAATCGACGCGGACCGTGAGAGTGCCGCAACCGGGGCCCGTTCAACGTCATTCGTCGAACACGCAGTATCGTTCGGACCGTTGTCCATAAACTGCCCGTCCGTCGGACGGGCAGAAGGGGGTTCGGCCTCTCGGTCCGGGCTCCGACTCGATCAATCCCACCACCAGCGTCGGGCGTCCAGGTTTCGCTGGCCCGGCTGGTCGGCGGCTCGACGAGCGTCCATGGCTCCGTAGGAATCGACACGGATGGCGGACGGTTTGACGAGCGATTGGGTGTCGACCGATACGCCTCCGCTGACGCCCGCGATAAACTTCGAACGGCTTAACTCAATCGAGTTGATAATGCTGTCGATTTCCTTGGGCGTCGGTCCCAGAGAAACGGGACAGGCCTTCGCGTCACGGAAGTGAGTCATGTGCCAGTCGAGTTGCGCGGGAATATCTTCGGCTCGCAGGAGAGCGGCAACCAGAGCGAGATCAAAGACGTTTTTCAGTTCGGCATAAAGTGGGTACTTCGCAGACATTGCATCGAAGTGGTGTGTAAAGCTTCGTGCGAAACCGCGGTTCAATTCTTCACTTTCGCCGGTGTGAATCCGCCGTCCGGTCTCGGTCAGTAACTCGTTTTCACTCAACACTTTCACGCCCGGTCCATCCAGGCGAAATGCGAGGTGGTCGGTCGTGGCCTCGATGCCGGCGTAATTGAGTGTGAACCACCATCGCAAAACGCTCATAGACGGTTGCGATTCGCCGTGTTTTTGTTTGGCGGCCTCGAGGTAGCTGACCACGCCGAGCGTTCCCGGTTCCAACCCCATGCCGACCCTTTTCATGTGATAGTCGGCTTCCACGATGACTCGCGCCGTTCGTGTTCGCGGGTCGATGCCCCAGACCTCGACATCCTGTTTCCCGAGCGTGGTCCGCAGATCATTGATCCACGATTCGCGTTGGTGAGCCTTAATGGCCTTGTTTTGCCAGCTAAGAGCGAAGGCCTTTGTGGCTGCCAGTCGTTCACGCTTTGGTTTGATGGAACATCCGAATTGCCCGTTCTTTTCCCAGGCATTGCGCAAGACCACCAGTAGATCGTCCAGTTGTAAAACGGGTTGACCCGTGACGACACTCACTTCGCGCCCGTCCGCGTCGACCCGCCAGTCACTGGCCGGACCGGCGATCACGACATCGCCCGTATCCGGGTAAA
>CAYNDU010000692.1:0-2476 GCA_964395615.1 uncultured Pirellulaceae bacterium
CGCGGGGACGACCTTGGGCGACGGGGATGCCGGGAACGAGGCATCGGTAGGGGTACTCGGGTCGGGCGACCATTACAGGGGGATGCCGTCGAATAGGGAAGCAGACGTAGACTTGGCCGACTCCAGATTACGCACGGCCTGGTTGTAGTACGACTCCTTCAGCTCGACGCCCACGAATCGCCTGCCGCCCTCGATCGCCACCACGCCCTCCGACCCGATGCCGGCGAACGGCGACAGGATCGTGTCCCCGTCGTTACTCCACAGTCTCATGCACCTCCGAATCACGGACAACTGAAGCGGGCAGATGTGGCGCTCGTCGTTGTGTTCCCGCGCGCTCCGGTACTGCATCGTGTCGTTCGGCTTGATGTCGTCCCATACAGGGGAGGCGTACCGCTGCCACACGCGAACCGGGAACGTCTCATTCGTGTTCGTCACGGGTTCGGGGTTGACTCCCGGCTTTCGCAGCGTCACCACGTAGTCGGGGATTCCCTGCCGACTCATGCACGAGTCCTTCTTCAGTTGCTTATGTAGTAGCCCGAGTGCCTTCGTCCGCTGCATGGCCGTCACCGGGTCCTTCCATATAACAACCTCAGAATGGAACACGAACCCAGCGGCCTGCATCGCGCGGATCAGATCGCCTCGGAAGTCTCGCAATCCGATCACGCCGTCCCGAGCCTTGATGGTCGGCATCAACATACAATGGACAGAGACGAGCCGCCCCGGCATGAGGACGCGGTACAACTGACGCGCCACGTACCCGTAGTGGTCGAAGAACTCATCATCGTTCGCGCAGTTCCCGAGGTCGCGCATCGACGCCGAGTACGTGTAGAGCGATGCGAACGGCGGGCTGAATACGCTGTAGTGGATCGAGTCGTCAGGTAGACCGCGCATGACCTGCACACAATCCCCACGGTACATCGCGTACCGATCCGTAACGGCCTGGTCGATCACGCTGGCTGTGGCTGCATCACCCATTCGGGCACCTCCATGTCCATTTCTGGACGATACGAATCCCATTGACGACGCGCCGACGATCCAGACTGATACGCTGCCCGCGATACGTGGGCGAGCATCCTGGCAGCCATCTCGGCGGCTTCTGATTCCTTGCGGACGTAGTTCCGAATGACGGATGTTTCCGTCTCTGCCGCGCACGTCACGACCCTGACGGGGCGATTCTGCCCGAACCGCCAGCATCGGCGGATGGCCTGATACGTGGCCTCGAACGAATGGGACGGACCCATGAAGTAGACCCGTGCGCATTGCTGCCAGTTCATTCCGAACCCGGCCACCTTCGGCTTCGTGATGAGGACCGGATACCTGCCGTCCGCGAATCCGAGAAGCCGGTCCGTCTTGTTTTCGCGGGTATCCGACCCTTGAACCTGTACGGACCCGGGTATGGCCTTCTCCAGAGCGTCCCCTTCTGCGTTCAAGTAGCACCAAATCAGGGCCGGTTCGTCAGGATCGGCGGCGACAAGATCCGCGATCGCCGCCACTCGGTCGGTCATGGTCGCGCGCCTCAAAGCACGCTGCTCCGACAAGCTGGCAGCCTCGGGGACGAACAGCATCCCCGCATCATGCGCTGCGTCGTCGCTGACTCGGATCGTGTGGGTCGTCATATCCAATCGCGGCAGATTGAACCCATCGACGGGGTAGCCCAGATCAGACGGACTGCGCACCATCGCAGCCCACGAACATACCCACGCCCAGAACAGGTCCTTGGCGTGGCCCTTGACCCTCCAGCTTTGAGTGCTGCCGCCGTCGTGGACGAAGAACTCGGCCAGCATTTCCGACCGCGTCTTGATCCCGAGGAACTCGGAATGGTTGCCCAGCTCCATGTGATCGTTCGGGGCCGGCGTTGCCGTACAGGCAAGGCGGAACGGCGTATCCCTGAACGACTCGATAATCGCGGTCCTGGTCTTTCCGTCGTACGCCTTGAGGATTGACGATTCATCCAGCACAACTCCGGCGAACACGGATGGGTCGAAGTGGTGCAGCATCTCGTAGTTCGTCACCGTGATCGGTGCGCCTGTGTCCTCGCGCGCGTACTCCACGTTCAGCCCGAGAAGTCGTTGGGCCTCGCGCACGGTCTGATTCGCGACGGCGAGCGGGGCGAGAATCAGGACGCGCCCAGCAGATTCAGACACAACGCGCGCCCACTCGGTCTGCATGATCGTCTTGCCGAGCCCCGTGTCCACGAACAGGGCGGATCGACCACGGCGTAGAGCCCATTCCGTAAGATCACGCTGGAACGGGAACAGCGCGTCATTCAGGACGACGCCGGAGATGGATTCTCCCGCAGGCAGGCGCTCGCGTGATTCCAGCCACGATTCATAGGACCCCGCCATCACTCTGCCTCCCCCGTCGTCAACCGGTATTCCCACAGCCCGCGCGTCTCGTCTCCGCGTCTGCGCTTGCCGAGGATCCATCCGCCGTTGCGCACCTCCTTGGCGTAGCGGAGGTAGCGCCCGATCGACTC
>CAYNDU010000693.1:0-2473 GCA_964395615.1 uncultured Pirellulaceae bacterium
GTCGTGCGCGCAACACGTCGTTCGTGCAAACGAAAGAGGGGCAATAGTCGTGGATCACCAGGCCCCCGGCCCGCACGCGGGCCTCGGCCGACTTGCCGCGTGACTGTTCCACTCGGATCAGCGCCGCGAAAGTCTGGGCCACGACATGTGCCGCGTCGCGACCGACTCGCGGCCGCTGCCAACATTGCATCCTGTGGACCTGGCCGAGCGTGCGCGTACGGCAGTCCATTTCGCGACAGGCAAATTCGTAGACACCGTCGCGATAATCGACGGTCAACAGCATACGTTTGTCGGGTGAAAAAACGTCGTCGCCCAATTTCGCGAACTGCTCAACCGACAACTCGCCCAGAGCGGCAACCATGGAGGCCTGAATCTCGGCCGGAGCTCGTTCGGCCTTAAGCTTCCAGGTTGCGCCGGCATAAACGGGCGCCTGTTCGACGACCGTTTGGAGAATCTCGTCCTGCAGTCGCTCCGGCAAGGCCGCATCGGTCGCACTGGCCAGCCAGACTTCGATCCGATAGGGCGAGAATTCCCAGGTTTCCGGCTCCTGGCCCAGTCCGCTGAGCGGCAGGCTGATGGCAACAACAATCAGAACCAGCCGTCCAACGGCGCGCATCCAGCTACGTCGTCGGAAGACGCCTGCGGAGGGATCCTGACAATTCGTGATGCAGCTTTTCATCATCTACTCTTGTTCTTTGACTCGAGTCACGGGCGTGACGCGCCACTGTTCGATGCCCTGATAGAGCGTCAACGGTTGCGAACCAACTCCTCGCAACCGATCCCGATAGGCGAGGAAGTTTACGGTTTGCCAAAGGGGCACAACGGCGACTTGTTCGTGCGCGATTCGGTGCAGTTCGTGGAGCCGTTCGCGAGCTTCACGCCAGTTCTTGGCCGAATCGAGCCGTCTCAAGGCCATTCCGACGTATTCGTTACCGACATTCGCCACACCCGCGGGGGCCAATAACCGTCGCGCGTCGATCACCGGTTCCCACATGGCGATTTGCATGTAGAGCAGGTCGATGTCATCTCGCAGCCGGTTGCTTTCGGCGGCGGGCAACTCCACCAAACGGCACTCGATGTCGATGACCTGCAAATACTGGGCAATTGCCTGGCAGGCGACCCGGGCGACCTCGTTTCCGGGATACCCGATCGTCAGCTTCACGTCTTTGGGAATCTCTTCCCCTCGCTTTCCGGCAATTTCCTTCAGTTCACGTTGAGCCAAGGTCTTGAGAATCGCCGCCAGTCGGGGGTAATAGGATCGCGGATCGATCGTATCATCGTAGGCGTAGGCGAGCGGATCATTATCCCGCGCGCCAATGGGAAACGGACCACTCAGGACCTGGCAGCCGCGGATCGATTTATTTCCCAGGATCTCGGTCTCCAGAATTGCCTTTCGATTCACCCCGTACACGAGCGCCCGACGAAACGTCTGACTTGATGTAAACGGATTGTCATAATTGGGAACCAATGCATGAACTGTCGGCAACGCGTACTGTACGACATGCAGCGACTTGTCGCCCTGCAAGAACATTGCGTCGTCGGGGAAAAGGTAGTCCAGCACATCGACATCACCGCGTCGCAAGGCGGCGATGGCATCCTGTGAGTTCGTGAAGTGGCGTTCCTCGACTTCCGACGGCGGTCTGTTCTTCCCAAAGGGAAACCGGGGGTTCAAAACAAAATGGACGTGTTCATCGTCGGCCGGGGCCGGAACGTAGGGCCCTTCGCTCGGAGACGGCGCACCGGGATCATGGCTCGGCGGGTCCAATCGAATTTGCAGCATCGCCTCGGGCAATACGTGCGGCCTGCGCAGTGCGATTTGCAACCGGAAGACATCTTCGACTCGCGTCGACGCGAACAGCGACGCCCAGGCCGGATCGTATTCGTCGCCCCCCGGATCGGCCATCTCCAGCAATCGTCGAGCAACATCATATCCGTCCACGCGCAGGCCGCCGGCCGTTCGGGCGGCGGGATCAAGCTGCAATGTCAGTCCGCGCCGATCGTCACTCTGCTCATAATCGCCTAACGAACATAGATACTGCCCTCCCTCGGGCCCCGCCCCGAGAAACTCCAGTAGCGTGCGCCTGGTCAAACGCCCGGCCCGGCGGGCCGACCAGCTATTAATGCTCGTTACATCCGGAGCCCCGGCCGCCTCCGAAACGCCTACGATGACCATGGGGTACTTTGTGGAGATTTGAAGCCGCAACGAATCGGCCCCATCAAGGGTCGGCCAAATTCGAATCATCTGACGGCTCAACTGCTCGGCACGCCGAAAGTCGCCGGCTTTGACCAGCTGTTCTGTTTCGTTCTTCAAGGCAGTTGCCTGATTGATCAGATTTGCCCGCCAACGCCCCAGTGACTCAACTCGAGACGGGTCATATTGGCGCGCCAGACGGTCGATCAGCCCACGCGCCCGACGGTCATCCTCGCGTGTGACGTAATCGCGTGTCAACGCATCAGCGGTGTGCGGGCCTTG
>CAYNDU010000694.1:0-2471 GCA_964395615.1 uncultured Pirellulaceae bacterium
GGGGAATCGATGATGTTGTTACCGTGGTTCTCGATTGCGATCGTCACATCGGTTTCTTCCGCAACTGCCAGGTGAGGTTTCATCTGCTCGGCGAACCTGCCCACAGCGGTCTTCAGTTCGGAACCTTTCAGTCCTTTAGGACCTCGGCCGCCGGTGACCATTGTTTGGCACCCCAAGCATTTGGCCAATCGCATTTCGTCCCGCAGTCCAAACGGGCCCAGTTTGTATTGCGTGATGCACCCCAGCCGGACGGTGTGCTTGCTGAGGAGTGTTTGGAAATTGGCTTCGCCCATTGCGTCGAGCTGTTCGCGTTGGTCGCCGTGCGGCTTCGGCCAAATATCGAGTGCCGCCGCGCCGGTTTTGGTGACTTCGGGCACGATTTCTTCCAGCCTGGTATAGCCGTACAAGCAGGAACCAAGCAGGTACTTGAATTGAGATTTGGATTCAGCGGCCGACGCTACACGAGGAAGGATCGCGGACGTGTTCGACGAGGGTACGGATGCCGACGGTCGAATAGGGCAGCAGATAGGCCGTGCCATTTTCCACGGTCATGTCGTCGACGGCGGCCCACACGGTGACGTAAGGCTCGTGAGGAAAGCCCAGGTAACCGCCGTCCTGATGCCACGAGAACTTGATGCCCTGTTCCGCCGCTTTGACGACGTACTGATCATAGAACAAGTACGCCTTCTCTCCGATCGTCGCCCGGCAGACTTCGGCCATCAAATCGCTGAAAACGTATTCCGACAGCCGCGGCGCCTGATCATAACGCTTGGCAATGTGGTATCGCTTGCCGCGATGGCTGATATGGATGTGATCCGTTCCCAGCCGGTCCATCTCCTGGTGCATCAGATCGATCAGATGATCACACGCAGCGCGCAGGATCTGCAGGTGTTCGTCGGGAATCGCCCTCTCAAGAACGAAATAGCCTGCATCAACATACTGCCGACGATGCCCGTCGGTAATCCGTTGTCCAGATGCCGTTTGCACCACCTCATCTCCTGATCAGATTGTTCATACAACCTCAAAGCCTCTACGTTGTTCGCGGCGAAGCATGGAGTTGGCCTCCGAGTCGTCGATAATCGTCTCCGCTCTCCCATCCCATTGGATGGGACGTCCCACCCGCATGGAAATGTTAACCAGATGGCAGGTGGCGGCGCTGCGGTGTTGGCTTACGCAGTCCGAGATCGGCTCGCGTCGGGCCCGGACACAGTCGAAAAAGTTGCCCATGTGGTTGACGATGGCGTCGAGTTTGCCGACCCGTTCGGGTCGGTCGTGGTTGTCGAAGCCGTACAGATGGAACTGTTCGCGGGGCAGCGGATCGTCCTTGAGTTGGTCGAACGGCACGCCGGCAATCGTGCCGCGGTTGACGAATAGCCGTCCCTTTTCACCCTCGAAAAGCACACCATTGCGTCCCTCTTCGCCCACGACAAGCTCCACACCGCTGGGATAGTACACCGTGCCCTGGAAGTGCGTGGCGACATTGTAACCGTTGGGGATGTTGGGCAGATCGCCCTTGGCATCGACGGCCACCGGCAGCTCGTCAATGCCCCACTGGGCGATGTCGAGATCGTGGGCTCCCCAGTCGGTCACTTTGCCGCCGGCGTATTCGTACCACCAACGGAACGTGTAGTGGCAGCGCTCTTCGACGTAGGGCACCTTGGGGGCCTGGCCGAGCCACAGGTCCCAGTTGAGGTGGCCAGGCACGGGCCGCTCGGGAAACGGGCCGCCAGAGGGGTTCGGCCCGGTCGCGCAGGTCACCTTGCGCAACTTCCCCAGGCGTCCGGCACGAACCATCTCGACGGCCAGACGGTAACGAGCATCGCTGCGTTGCCAGGACCCGACTTGCAGCATGCGGCCCGTCTCCTTGACCACGCGGCAGATTATCTTGCCTTCGTCGATCGTCAACGTCAGCGGTTTTTCGACATAGACGTCCTTGCCCGCTCGACAGGCATCGATGGCCATCTTCGCGTGCCAGTGGTCGGGCGAGCCGATCAACACCACGTCGACATCCTGGCGATCGAGCAGTTCGCGGTAGTCCTCGTAGATCTTCGGCGTACTGCCGAAGCTCGCACGGGCCTGCTCGCGTACGTTCCGATCAACGTCGGCGATCGCGACGATGTCGCCGTGAGCCCGCGCTTTCTCGGTGATGACCGAGCCTTGGTACCGCATGCCGATGGCACCGATTCCCGGACGGTCGTTCTTGGATGCCGGTCCTGTTTGGGCGATGCCGGAGCGAACGAGTACGTGGGGAACCGCGAAACCCGCCGCGGTTGCGGATAGAAAGTGACGACGACTGGTTTTCATGCGTCTCTCCTGGCTTTTATTGCGTTTCACTTTTGCAGCTATTCGAGAATCACGGATATTATTGTACAATAGCGAAATCGGGATTGTCATTTCGCTTTTCCGTAAATCCGTTTCACTTTTGCGGCAACAAAGATGGCTCTTTCTCGTCGACGGACGAAACCGCTGCC
>CAYNDU010000695.1:0-2468 GCA_964395615.1 uncultured Pirellulaceae bacterium
TTTCGGCTGACCTGGTGATTTATCCTTCGGCGTGCCTCGGCACGCTCGCCGAGCGAAACCTTATCGCTCCGATTGACGATGCGTCGTTATCGAGCGATCCCTTTACTCAAAGTGACGTGTTTGAACTGCAGCGACTGGCCGAAGTCCGTTGGGGCGAACAGATTTATGCCGTTTCTCTCGGGTCGCCGCAGCTGGTGTTCATGGCACGGACCGATCTGATGGATCGGCAGGGCCTGAATGTGCCACGAACGTGGAGCAACTACCGCCGAATTGCCGGCCAATTGTCGCGTTCCGCCCTAGGGTCCGAAGTGGTGGCCGCCGACGCGGACTGGTGGCCTGTCGTGGAACCGTTGGCCGGCAGATGGGCCGCCGACATGTTACTCGCCCGTGCGGCCGCGTACGCGCAACATCCGAGCCAGTTTTCGTTCGTATTCGACAGCGCCGACATGCAACCGTTAATCGACGGACCACCGTTCGTGCGTGCGTTGACGGAATTGGTGGAGAGCGCTAAGCTTGGCCCGCCGCCCGGCACATGGTTGACTCCGACCGAAGCGATACAAACCGTTCTGCACGGCCAGGCTGCGATGGCCATCACCTGGCCGGGCCGTACCGCATCGCAGGCGTCCGATCCTTCATCCGATTCGTCGACCGGTCCGGCCATGGACGACGGAAAGATTGGGTTCTTCGCTCTGCCGGGTGCCGAGTCATCTTACAATTTTGACGAACAAGTCTGGACGCCCCGTGACACGAATGCCTCCATTTCCGTCCCCTTGATTGGCTTCGCAGGTCGACTGATCAGCATTGGGAAGAACGCGCGTCGTCCTCGCGACGCAATCAACCTTCTGGCAATCCTGTCGGGTAAGGAGTGGAGTTCGGAGATTTCGCCGGCCAGCGCCGGCACGACGCTATTCCGTCACTCGCAGCTCTCCAAGGCCAACCGTTGGATCGGTGAGGGCGTCCCGGAGGCGGCCATTGGACAATACGCTGATCTTGTGGCTCATCTTCAGTCACAACCGGTGCACGTAACGGCCCTGCGACTGCCCGGAGCGGATGAATATCGGGCCACCTTGGCCACTGCGGTCCGCGACGCGGTCGAAACGGGTCGTGATCCTGCCGAGATCCTGAAGCAGGTCGCCGAGAAATGGAATACGATCACGGACCGCCTTGGCCGTGATGCCCAACAAGCCGCGTACTCGCGCAGTTTGGGTATGGAGCCCTGAGCCTGGCCTGCCTCGCTGCGGTACGAGTGAAGTCGGACTCCCGCTCCGCAGGGCACTCGTTCCGCTCGGCTCGTACCGACCACACTCGACCTCCGCTCCCTTGCCTGTTTACTCCGCCGAACTGCAGGCGATACGGAAGCCCAGGAGGTCGCTCTCGGCGTCCGGCGAGTCCCCAGCACGAAACGCCGACCGGCAAATCCCTGCGGTGAAGCCCCGGCCGCCACCGCGAACCACGCGGCGCCAGCCATCGTTTAAGCCCGTAGGATCGCTCGACGGGGAACTTTCATAGTACTCCTCGCTATAACAATCCGAACACCACTCCCATACATTGCCGTGCATGTCGTACAAGCCAAATCCGTTCGGTTTCTTCTTGCCTACGCGGTGTGCATAATTCTCGCCCACAGCGGCCGCGTTCCCACGATACCACGCGTAATCCCCAAGACCTTCCGCTTCATCCCCAAAACTGTATGCGGTCGTCGTCCCGGATCGGCATGCGTATTCCCACTCCGCTTCGCTCGGCAATCGGTATGTCTTCCCCTCCTTCGACGATAGTTTCTTGCAAAAATCCACCGCGTCCTCCCAACCCACATGCGTTGCCGGGTAGTCCGATCCTTCCTTAACATCCTTGTCCCCATGCCATGGCCGTGTGCCCATCACCGTCTCCCACTGCCCCTGGGTTACCTCCGTGGTACACAGGTAAAATGGCCTGGTAATTCGAACACGATGTTGTGGACCTTCACACATCAGGCGGTTTTTCTCATCCGCCGGCGAGCCCATCATGAATTCACCTTCCGGGATCAATGCCAGTTTCATCCCGATCGTGTTCGTGTAGCTTGAAGGCCCAGGTGATTGACGCGGCGCCGGAGCAATGACCGGGGCCCGGACGGCCAGGACGATCGTGAAAGCCACTGCGGCAATCAGCGAAAAACCGATCAACCACCAGGTCAGACCACGCCCAGCCAAAAAGTAATCTCGCTCGCCGTCCGCCCCTTTTCCTCGGCTCTTCCAGCGTCCGACGGCAAGCACCGCGACCACAAATAGAATGAAGATCGCAATAACAACGGGGCTCATGGCGTCTTCCTTTCGGGATCAGCTGTGGCCAGAACGCCGCGAGTGGCGGGAAAGCGCCACTCTACCAAGCGGTCAGTCCGGTGTCCATCAGGACGCCGTGTCCGTCGGATCTGCAACAGAGGACCCGGTCTTCGGCCGATCGGTCCGCGATCGAGCCGGTCGATGGCTCAACGTGGA
>CAYNDU010000696.1:0-2461 GCA_964395615.1 uncultured Pirellulaceae bacterium
ACGGCCGCTCCCCGTGCTCGCACCTCCCCACCGCGTGCCCACTCCTCCCGCCGGAGCCCACCGTCTCCGGCTCCCCTGCTCAAAAAAAAAAGGCGAATCTCTTGCGGGGTTTTGTGGTCCGTTCGTGATTTAGTGTGTTGGGGGGCCGCTTGCCGTGCAAGGTCCGGTCTCCGCCCCTGACCGATGGATGGCCCGTGAGTGATACCGGCATGGATGTGTCGTCAAGCGTTCTCACCAAGGTGTCGGACGAACAGCTGACCGGACCCGGGCGGCCGTTCACCGTCGGACATGCTCTGTCCGCGGATTGCCGAGGTCGATCGCGACCCGTGCCAGGGAGTTGTCGCCAATGGGAACGGATTATGCAACGCATTGGGGCCGGCCACGGGGTGGCGGAGGATGAACAGGACGACTTCGTGCAGGACACGTGGTGTGCCGTGCTGGTCGCTCTGCGCGACGGACGTTTTGACCGGAGACGCGGACGATTTCGCGATTGGCTCCGCGCCGTCGTGCGTTACCGGGCGATCACGTGGTATCGCAAAGCGCGCGTGCGAAAAGCGATGACTTGCGAGTATCCTGTCGACGAACTCGTCGACCCGCTTGCCGACCAACCCGAAGTCATTGTGGAAGCCCGTCAAACACTTCAGGTCGCTCGGAAGATCTTGACTCGGTTGCGACGATCGACATCCACCACCTGTTTCTCTGTGTTCTACCTGCGACGGGTTCGAGGGTTGAGCGTGGCCGACACGGCCGCTCACTTGAAACTGTCGTCCGGACAGGTGCGCGTCTACGACCACCGAGTGCGCAGAAAGGCCGCTGTGATTGCTCGCCGCCACGAAGTCGAACGGGCGGACTAGTCGTCGCGTATGTCTCGCCGGCTTCTCTT
This sequence comes from uncultured Pirellulaceae bacterium, assembly GCA_964395615.1. Taxonomy (GTDB): domain Bacteria; phylum Planctomycetota; class Planctomycetia; order Pirellulales; family Pirellulaceae; genus CAYNDU01. Next base: position 884 of record CAYNDU010000696.1, read on the forward strand.
ATTCTCCCTTTTTTCTGTAACGAATGAGCCCGTTGCGCGATTAGGTTTCTGAGAGACAAGTCGATCGGTCCGTCAGCCGTGAGGACATCATGCTGAACCGATCGCTTGGCGCATTACCGTCGTGCCGATTGTCGGTGACCGACGGCTTGTCTCTCTTCTTGAATTGCATCATGCCCCGGCGGATGCAGGGGACTCTGTTCGGAAGAACTGCAGGGAGGGATACGATGTTTCGGAAACTCAGGTCTTGGGCCACGGAAAGACGCAATACCGTTCGTCGAAATCGACGCCTTGCCACAAGAAGGCCGAGGATGGAACACCTCGAGGCTCGGCAGTTGCTCACGGTGGACGTGATTGGTCCCTTGGGCCAACTGCTGATGGATGAGGACGGTCACGATCGACTGATCGACCTGTCGACCGTCTTCGCTTCCGACGTTGGCCGCCCGTTGGAATTCTCGATTTCCGAGGCTCCGTCCGCCACACTCGTTCGCGCAGAAATCGAACAGTCGACGCTCCGCTTGCAACTGACGCCGGACTCGAGCGGAGAGACTCAGCTCGTCCTGCGCGCTCAAGAGACTGATGGTTCCGTTTGGGCCGAGGACGCGGTCACTCTGTCGGTCGACTCAGTAAACGACCCTCCCGTGCTGATTCAGGGATTACCCGAACTGACCGTTGATGAAGGTGGAAGTCTGACCATCGACCTGGCGGCCTATTTCCACGATGCGGAACAAGACGCCCGGTCACTGAACTACTCCCTCACGCCGAGCGGTATCTTGGATCCGGACAAGTTGGTCCAGTCAGCGGAAGTCGATCAGGGCATTCTGCATGTCGAGCTGACGCCCGACGGCTTCGGTTACGTTATGTATGCGTTGCAGGTGTTTGACGATTCGTTTGATTCGGTATCGACGAACCTCTATGTGTTTGTCGATCCGGTTGACGACGCACCCGAGGCTCGACCGCTTCCCGATCGGCATATCGGCTCCTCCGACGGACGAGCGTCCACGTTTGCCCTCGACCTCTGGTGGGAACACTGGCTCGATGATCAAAACGAACCCTATTTTTGGGACGCAGAGGACGGTTCGTATTTGCTTTATGAAGTCACTGTCGACCAACCGAGCGCGTTTGCCGAGCTGCCATATGTGGATGAAAATGACTTTCTTATCATGCGCCCGCGTGCTGAGCCAAACTACCAGGGTCAATCGAAAGTGACCATTACGGCCACGGACCAGCAGGGACAGCGCGCGCGCCTCGACGATGGATCGCTGCCGTCGTTCACGGTGTTTATCGAGAATGGAAGTCTGGCGGGAGGCGGGTCGAATGGCGGTGGCCAGAGTGGCGGGGGTAATCCGTGCGGACCGGCTGGAGGCTCGGGAGGAGGTCTGGGACCCGGTCTGCTGATGCTGAACGGAGATGGTCATCCGTCCTCGTCCGGTTCGCTGGCCAATAACGCGCCTAGTGACCCAGGTCTTCTGCCACCGCTACCTCCGCCACCCGGCGACCCTCCCATCGACCCGCCCTTGCCGGGCGACCCCGGCATTGGAGACCCCGGCATTGGAGACCCCGGCATTGGAGACCCCGGCA
>CAYNDU010000697.1:0-2449 GCA_964395615.1 uncultured Pirellulaceae bacterium
GCCGGAACGGCCCGTAGGGTGCTTCGCACAATTGACTCCTGACCCCTTTACGTCCCAACGCTCCGAATCGGGAATGCGCAATCGGGAATGCGCAATAGGACGCCGCACGCGTTATCTGAGCAGCTTGCTCAGCTCCTGATCGACTTCGGCGCCGCGGAGGTTTCGGCGAATCACCTTTCCGGTGCCGTCGAGCAACAACATGGTCGGCAGAGTGAGGATACCCAGATCCAGGGCCGGACGACTGTCAAGTCCTCCTTCTTCGAAGATCTGCGGCCAGGGGAGCTGGTTCTCAGAAAGATACTGGTCCAGTTCGCTCCGTTGATTGTCGACATTGACACCGATCACGGCAACGTGGTCCGCCCCGTACTTACTCCGCTTGTCCTTCAGGACCGAAATGTCCTGCTTGCACGGCTCACACCAGGTGGCCCAGAAATGGAGAATCACCACCTTGCCCCGGTAGTCGCCCAGCTTGACACGATTCCCTTTCACATCGTTGCCCTCGAACGCCAGCGGCTTGCCGATCGATTCAATCCGACGTTTGGCGCCGGTCGCCTTGCGAGCCACGGTGGCGTCGCCAAACTCGCCGGCGATGCGCGAGTACCACTTGACGGCTTCATCATCGTGACCGGCAAACTCCTCGGCCATCGCTAACTGCAGCATCGCGTCCGCCGCGTCCGGAGATGTGGGGTAGTCGGTGACAAACGTCTTCAAGCGGGCGAGCCAACGGTCCTGAATCTTGGGATAGTCCGCGTCGGCCGCCTGCAAACTCTGGCCGTATTCAGCTGTCATGAATCGGTATTTGACATACGCGACCAGCATGCCGTCCGCCTTGTCGGATTCCAGTCGGCCGACAAGTAACTTGAGACGGGCGACACCGTCCGGATAGGTCCCCGTTTGTACGGCGGCACTGACCGTGTCGGCCAGCTGTCGGATCCAGGTCGCGTAGTCTTCTGTGGAATCGGCCAGTTTGGCCAGTCGTTCGAGCACGTCGGCTCGCTGCGCGTTCAATTGGGCCAGTCCCTTGGCAGTCTTCTCTTCCTTGAGCCGGCGATCAACGTCTTCCAGATCGCTGACGGCCTTTTGGAGTTCGGGACTGAGTCCCCCGCTGACCGGCACATCGGTCCCCGCACGCCGTGCCATGGCCGCCTGAAAGAAGAACCCATCGGGGGCCGTGCCGGCCTGGGCATCGGTCAGTCGAGCGGGAACGTCGATCACGCGCCAGCCGTTGCCAACGCGGACGAGCGTCCCGATCAGGATTTGTGCGACGTCCTTTTTTGTCTCGACCATCGCAACCGTGTTTTCGTAGACTTCCAGATCGCGTTGGGATCCGTCGGTGCCGGCCGGCACCATTCCCGGCCGCGTCCCACCGAAGTTGACCCATTGCGCGTCGGACGCGAGCGGAGGTTTGCGCTGTAACGTATCGAAGCCGGCCGGCGCAGCGGCAATCTTCCGCTCAAGCTGCCCCGTCTGCAGTTTCCCCAACCTCAGTTCGGCCAGTTCCTTCCCGGTCAATAACACGCGTCGAAATCGCGCCGGATCTCGATTCGCGAGCGCGGCCACCACCTCGGCCGAGACTTCTTCGGGCGAGATGGCCTTCCAGGCGTCGACCTGCCCGTCTTCATCGCGATCGATGGCCCACCGCGTACCCGCCGTGCCCAGCCATCGAATCTGATCGACTTTTCCATTGAAATTGCTGTCGACGTCCCGGTACACCTCAATACCACTCAAGTAATAACACCACTGGTCAAGCTTGTTGTCCTTATTGGTATCGAGAAACCGGCGCAACGTCGTTCCGTTCGGGTCATTCACCTGCCAACCGACGGCCGCCTTACTCTTGATGGCCACTAACTTGCACTTCTCGGCCTGTTTGGCGTCTGGGGTATCGTATTGGATTGACTTCTGCACGGGCTTGAGTCGGAGCGCGGCAACGGCACTCGGCCCCGCTGCCGTCGCGGCGGACGCGAGGATCAAGCAGATGGCCGGGGCCGCTGCGAGAACGATCTGCCACTTTGCCGTTGTTGATTCGTGTGTCATGGGACTTTCATCCTTTTGGTGGGAAAGGGCATCCTTTTGGTCCGATAACGATAGGACAAAACGGGCCTGCGAGGCAAGCTCGATTTGCCCCCGTTTGACAGATGGCCGGCGGCATCTAGAATGGGGGGCTCGCTGGTTGTCCGGTCATCAGGCTGGGTTTAGGGCGCATAGCTCAGTTGGTTAGAGCGCGTCGCTGATAACGACGAGGTCCGAAGTTCGAATCTTCGTGCGCCCACTCAGGTGGTACAGACGGAAAGGTCATACCGCCTGGACAACGGAAGACCCGCGGATCGTGTCGGCCGACCGGCCATCAGGTGTGCCGAGACGGGACGATTCGGGGGCTACACGGAGGCGTTCCCTGGGGCCGTAGCTCAGTTGGGAGAGCATCGGCTTTGCAAGCCGAGGGTCGTCGGTT
>CAYNDU010000698.1:0-2437 GCA_964395615.1 uncultured Pirellulaceae bacterium
ACCTGCTCCTGCTCGGCGATCCCCGACTGCTTGCCGACGATAGAATCGTCTCAGAAATGATCGACGCCCGCCCTGACGATCCGGTCTGGCGGGTCGCCCGGGGTCGGTTGCTGTTGCGGAAAGGCCGTGCCGCCGAAGCACGACCGTTGTTCGCCCGGGCCGTGGCCGAGCAGAAAGAGAACCTCGAGGCCCAGGTCGGGCTCGGTACGTGCCTGCTGGATTGCGGGACGGCCGACGAATTCAATCAGTGGTACCGCAGCCTCCCTGCAGGTGTGGACGTTCACCCTCGTCTTTGGTTCGTGCGCGGATTATGGTCCGTTCGTCACGAGGAGCCGCGTGCCGCAGTGCGCGGCTTCTGGGAGGCATTGCGCCGGGATCCAACGTCCGGAAGTGCGAGCTACCAACTGTCGGTCGCGCTGAATGCCGTCGGCGATCATCGCGAAAACGCTCAGCGGTTCGCCACGTTGGCGACGCAGCTACAATCCTTCGCCAAGACGATCGGCTTGTTGTCTGCCACCAAACGAGGCCATGTGCCGACTATGGAGCAGGTGGTGCGGCAGTCAGAGACACTTGGCCGATACTGGGAAGCGACCGCGTGGGCGGAGAGAATTCTGCGCGTTGATCCCGGCAACTCGACCGCCCAATTGACGGTTGCCAGGCTTGCCGCATCGCTAGGCCCGGCGGTTCCCCAGGTGGCTCCCGACCATCAACCGGCTCGGCACGTGGATTTTTCGGATTGGCCGTTGCCCCGGGTCCCCCGGTCAGCAAGTGAGGATCGCCCGCTGCATCCCCCCGAGTTGGCGGACGACGAATCACGCACGTCCCGCATCTTGGTGAGCTTCGTTGACGTTGCCGGGGATCGAGGCCTTGACTTCACTTATTTCAACGGCGAGGACCCTGCCACCGAAGGACGCCGGATGTTTGAGTTCACCGGCGGCGGTGCAGCCATCCTTGATTACGACTTGGACGGTTGGCCCGACGTTTACCTGGCTCAAGGCAAGTACTGGCCGCGCCGCGACGGGGATCCCGTTCTCCGGGATCGGTTGTTTCGGAATGTGGGCGGGCAGCAGTTCCGAGACGTGAGCGGCGTTGCCGGACTGGGGGATGATCGGTTTTCCCAAGGAGTCTCTGCGGGCGATTTCGACAACGACGGATTCCCGGACCTGTACCTTGGCAATGTCGGAGCGAATCGGCTCTACCACAACAATGGCGACGGGACATTTACCGATATCAGTGCGGAAGCGGGCGTTCGGGGCGATGCTTGGACCACGACCCCCCTGGTGGCCGATCTGGATGCCGATCGGTGGCCCGACCTCTACGAAACGAATTACCTTTCGGGCAGGGCGACTCGACTGATGTGCCGCCGAACCTGTTCACCCGCCGAATTCGACGCGGCCGAAAATCGGTTCCTGGCAAATCAGCGGAACGGCTCGTTCGAAAACCGCAGCGATGAGGTTGGGTTGGTCGGCGCCGATGGAAAGAGCCTTGGGGCTGTGGCTGCCGACCTTTCCCAATCGGGGCAAGTGGGCCTGTTCGTCGCCAACGACACGACCGCGAATTTTCTGTTTGATCCGACGGGCGGCACTGGAGGGGACCGACGTTTTGTGCAACAAGCACTGAGCCTCGGATTGGCGGTCGACCGCGACGGACTTGCCCAGGCCTGCATGGGGATCGCCATCGGCGACGCCAATGCGGATGGGCGGCTCGATCTGCTCGTGACCAATTTCTACAACGAACTCAACACGCTCTATGCCCAGTTGCCCGACGGCTCATTTACCGACTCGACACGGGCCAGCGGTCTGGCTCAGCCGAGCCTGCTTCAGCTGGGGTTCGGCGCCGAGTTCTTCGACGCAGATCTGGACGGCGATGTGGATCTGTTCGTGACGAACGGGCACGTAGACGATTTTCGTCAGGAAGGAATGCCGTACCAAATGCCCCCCAGTTTCTTTTTGAACCAAGGGGGTCGTTTTCGGGAGATGGGCGATCAATGTGGCCCGTACTTGCGACAAGCCCACTTGGGTCGGGCCCTGGTTACGCTCGACTTCAACCGAGACGGGCGATGCGATCTGCTGGTCACTCACCTCGATACGCCGGTCGCTCTGCTCGAGAATCGTACGCCGCGTGCCAACCACTTTATCAAGCTGTCGTTATGCGGTATCTCGAGTTCTCGAGATGCGGTCGGCTCGACGTGCCGAGTGACGGTCCAGGGGCGAACGGTCGTTCATCCGTTGGTCGGTGGAGGTGGGTATGAGTCGAGCAATCAACGGGTCGTGCTGATCGGGCTGGGAGATGCCCCCGGCCCGGCATCGCTCGAAGTTCGGTGGCCGGGTGGCGGAGTGCAATCTTTTCACAACCTGGCGGTTGACCGAGAATAACGGCTCGTCCCCGGCGGCTCCGCTTGCCCCCACACGACTCCACCCCGCGCGCGCGTTGTTTG
>CAYNDU010000699.1:0-2412 GCA_964395615.1 uncultured Pirellulaceae bacterium
GCGACGACGACCGACTACGGAAACATCTGGAAGAACACCCAGGGAATCCCAATCGTCCGAACGTCAAGATCGCGCTCTGAATACGTCCACCCAAAAAAAGTCCGTTCCTGCACCCGTGTCGTACCCATATCCAGCGTCGGGCGACGCGGTCATAATACGGGTGCCCCTTCCATGAAAGACAAACGCAGGCCATTTAACGGTTACCAGACCGGCAAGGTGCCGAGGGAGTCACACTGGCATGAAAATCACGTCCATCAAGCCGATCATCGTTGGCGACGTTCGCAACTTCCTGTTCGTGCTGATCGAGACGGACGAGGGCATCCGGGGAGTGGGCGAGGGCGGGATCACGTGGCGTGAGGACGCGATGGCCGGTTTCGTCCAAGCGTTGGCTCCGTCGCTGATCGGCGAGGATCCCATGAGGACCGAGCACTTATGGCAGGTGATGCATCGCTGCGGGTTCTTCCCCTCGGGCCGGATCGGCTCGGCGGCGCTCAGCGCCATCGACATCGGGTTGTGGGACATCAAGGCCCAGGCGTTGGGAGTGCCGCTCTATCAACTGCTCGGTGGGCAGGTCCGCGATTCGGTCGTTTGCTACCCTCACATCGCCGCCGATTGCACGGCGGACCTGGTACGGGAGGCGGAGGACAAGGTGGCTCGGGGCTGGCAATTCCTCCGCTTCAATCTACCGAGCCGCAAGGAGGTTCTCGACGGACGGCAGGCCGTCCGGGAGTGCGTCGAGCAGTGTCAGGCGATTCGGCGAGCCGTCGGCGATCAAGTCGAGCTGATTATCGACGTGCACACGCGACTCGACATGGCCGACGCGGTGACTTTGTGTGCGGAACTCGAGTCGGTGCGCCCGTTCTTCGTGGAAGATCCGCTGCGCAGCGAAAATCCGGGCTCGCTCGAACGATTCAACCAAAAGGTACGCGTGCCGATCGCGATGGGCGAACAATACGCTACCAAATGGGAGTTTCGCGAGGTCATCGAACGTGAATGGATCGACTTTGCCCGCATCGACGTCTGCATCGTGGGCGGGATGACCGAGGCACTAAAGGTCGCCGGTTGGTGCGAGGCGCACTACATCCCGATCGCACCGCACAACCCTTTGGGCCCGGTTTCGACTGCCGCCTGTCTGCACCTGGACCTGGCCGTCAGTAACTTCGCCGTCCAGGAATGCGCGCGGGAGCCGGGAACCGTCTTGCCATTACTGTTTCCCCGCCAGGTCACCTTGGAAAACGGTTACCTGCTGCCACCGACCGAACCGGGGCTCGGTGTCACGATCGATCCGGCGGCGGCGGCCGAGTACCCGCCGGTAATCGGGGGCGATTGCCCTCGGCTCACCCGCCCGGATGGATCGTTCACGAACTGGTAGTCTCTCTGCCCCATCGATCGCGGCTCACAACTGCGAGCAGGCGGCCGGTTCGAGAAACCAGTTATCGATATGCGAAACCGTGCCCTTGTAACGCTCGATTTCCTTCATCTTTTTCCAGACCGGCGAATTGATGAACGCCTTCCAATGCGCACGATGCGAGTCCATATCGGAAGCTGAGAGCATGTACGTCAGGCATGGAACATTGTCGCCAACCAGCGTTTCACCGTAGAAGACCGGCGCCATCTCGACGTCTCTCATGAGTTGGATTTCACCGCTGTTGAACATCTCGACCTTACGAGCTGCCGTATCTTCGTTGTGGCTCTGATAGATCCGCAACTCGAAGATACGCGCCGTTCGTTCGAGTGAATACGGCTGCTGTTCGATCACCGGCATACCGGCAAAGGCCAGCAACAATCGGCTGTTGATCCGCGTGTAGGCGGGCGAGTCCTTGGGTCGAGCGAGATGTGCGGCGGCAGCCTTCTGATAGGCTTGATCCGAGGCCAGGGCCGGTCGCTGGCCCAGAAACTGATCGACGGAAGTGTAGGGAATGAGCGTATAGACCGAGTGCGTTGGATTCTTGTTTTCGCCTTCGATTTCCGTAAAGACGCCGATCCGATTCACACCCAGCCGGTTCAGCGCGGGAACGAGCCCTTCGGCCAGGTAGTCGAGGATCAACGATTGCGAGTCCTCGTCGGGAGTGACGAACGTGCGCAGTTCATAGCATTCTTGGTCGGCGATGGCGGCGGCGGCACGGGCGCGTTGCGAGGTGGACAGGCTGAGCCAACCGGCGGATCCGGCCGCGGCCGTCGCGGCCAGCGACCGCCCGAGAAACTGTCGTCGTTGCATTGTGTGGTTCCTTGAGTGATAGACAGATTCGAACGAGGGTCCGGCCGGGGCGAGCGGAGGCGCTCCCTCGGCCGCTTGCCATTGTACACATTGTCCCCCCCTCATGCTGTGTACCCCGGACAGAGAGTTCTCGGCGTTCGTTAGGGTAAAGGGGTCAGGAGTCAATTGCCGGAACGGCCCGTAGGGTGCTTCGC
>CAYNDU010000700.1:0-2412 GCA_964395615.1 uncultured Pirellulaceae bacterium
GGGCCCCTGGAGGTCGCCGCTCACACCGGTGGATCCACGCGGGTGGCGGGGTTGTGGGATTGTCGGCAAAATTCCAATGGCCGTGACGGGAGTTTTGTGCGGTGAAGTGTGGAGCGCTTCAGGGCCGCCAAATATGGAGATGCTTCTCGTGAAGGCGGCGGGGGCCTACACGAGAGGCATCTCCATATTTGACTGCCCTGAAGCGATCCACACTTCACCGAACAAGATTCCCGTCAGGTCAATCGTATTTTTGCCGACGATCCTCAAGCCATGCGCCCCGCGTGAATCGTCAGTTTTGATCGAAACCTGCCAGGTACCGTCAGCATCGGCTCTACCGTGGACGGGTTCGTCCATCCAATCACCTACTAATGTGACCTCCTCATTGGCATCCGCCCAACCCCAAATTGTGACGACCGAACTTCGTTGCAGTACCATGTTCGATCCGAGAATCTTGGGCAGCCGGACATCGGCAGCGCAGGGAGACGCACAAAGCGCAAGAGCAGCCAGACTGAGTTTCCACATGAGATCGGCTCCGGTAGGTTCGGGATGGATGGCTCAAGTATGCGATTCCGGGTGGTCGACGTCAAGGAACATGGATCGCGTTCTTCAGGTGTCACACTGCTACACCAAAGAGTCGACCGACCAGCGCGGTGGCCGCCATGGCAAGAGCACCCCAAAGAGTCACTCGGGCGATGGCCCTCGAAACCGGTGCGCCACCAGCATGGGCCGACAGAGCGCCTAGCAACGCCAGAAAACCGAGCGACGTGATCGACACGACAAGCGAGATCAAGCCGACCGAGGTGACGCTCGCGGCCACCAAAGGAAGTCCCGTCCATCGTTGGCACCCAACACGGCGGCGCGCAGCCAGCCAACTCGATTTGTTCGGTGGAGTTCTTTGTGGCGAGTCATTTCGTTCCTTCCGATGAGTTGCTGCCGGACATGTTCTATTCGCATTCACGGCTCGTTGGCACACGGGGTCGGCTCAACGCCGGGTCAGTTGCCGACAAGAGTCGCCCGATAGTTGTTTTATCATACTGAGGTTGCTCAAGAAGACGGCCCCGACACGAACTCGTTGCTCCGCAACCACGCGAAATCCGCACGCTTCAAAGAATGGCTGTGCGGTGAGGCTCACGTCAGAACGAAGTTCCTCAAGTGAACGGCGATTGGCTTCTCGTTCAATCACAGAAAAGAGACGTTTCCAAACTCGCCACGAAGGAACGGCCGACGCCATCAATCAGCCAGAGGTTTTTCTGAAGCTCGCACGACACAGGCTGATCGCGCATCCTCCAAGGTTGGCGGGAACTGAATGAGCCCCGGAGTCGACAGCTCGTCGGCCACCTCAGTCCTTCGATCCTCCGGCCAGGATACCTCCGAGCAGACCCATTGGAATGTAGGCCAGCAAGAGGTCGGCCGCAATAAACCAAATCGGACCACCACACATGGCGACCATCGTAATACCGCCGAGTAGAAAACAGACGCCGATCCCAATCGCGAACTTCATTTTGTGGCCGGCCGCCAACCTGGCCGCCACGAACGCACCGGCGAGCGTGCCGAGGGCGTGGCCAAGAAACGGAAAAATGAAATTCGCCGGCCCAAACAACTTCATACTCTCTCGAAGCCCTTCCATGGACGACACGTCGGCCCCCTCAGGAAGCGGCACCAACGACGTGCCCATGTTGACCAATCCAAGGTTAACGGCGCTGCCGATAAGAAATCCGGCGATTGCCGCCACAATGTTCTTGACAATGGGATTCATGACAAACGGGACCCAATTGAAATATGTTTGTGTTCGTGACTTTCGAGCCGCCAACGAACCTCAAAGCCACTCAACGCTCGTTGCCGCCCCCACAGTCCGGGCGCGAGGTCAGGCGATGCTGCATAATGACTCAGTTTCCCGGCGCGAATAGGTTATTGTATCCATCGAGAAGGATGCAAGCGCCACAATCCGGCAAAACTGCAAAAAGATGCATGTCCAAGCGGACTGATCGTGGTAAACACTGTCTTCCTTGGGCATTCGCCATGGAGCGATCCGACGTTGGCAAGTCCGAAGTCAACGCGCCCCGATCATCCCCACAAAGTCGAAGACTCGTGACTCCTTTCCCGGGTGACTATTGGGCGGTTTATAGGCGGCCACACCAACGACCGAGCGTTGCCCCACTTCGTGGGCCACTTGACCGAGCTCTGGGAGGCATGCACGGAGTGCCCGAACGTTGGCCGGGCCGGTCCCCTTCAGCAACGACCCGTAGCTGAACAGGAGCGATTCCTTCGCACCGGCCAAGATGGTTTGTCGCGCCTGCTCGCTGCCCACCGCGACCAGGCGAACACCGGCGGGGCGCACCTGAAAACGGACTTTGCTCCTAACCGGGATTATTCACCGGAGTTTCCATTATCAGTTTAACGTTAGGAACAGCA
>CAYNDU010000701.1:0-2403 GCA_964395615.1 uncultured Pirellulaceae bacterium
CGCGCAGGCCGGCGGCGTGGGCCCGATGGACGATCTCGGCCACCGGGTTAACCGTACCCAGGACGTTGGAAACGGCCGTCAAAGCGAACAGACGGGTCCGGTCCGTCAGATACTCGTCCAGTCGATCCAGGCAAAGTTGGCCGTCGTCGGTCACCGGGAGGAACCGGACACGACACCCGGTCCGTTCCGCCAGTTGCTGCCAGGGCACTATGTTGGAATGATGCTCCATCTCGGTCAGCAGCACTTCATCACCGGCCCGCACATTGTGGTCGCCCCAGCTTCGGGCAACCAGGTTAATGGACGCGGTAGTCCCCGTCGTGAAGATGATTTCATGCGTCCGGCGAGCATTGATGAAACGCTGCACCGTAGTCCGCGACCGCTCGTATAGATCAGTGCTTTGCTCGCTGAGCCAGTGGATGCCGCGATGTACATTGGCGTAGTGGCGCTCGTACATTTCAACGACGGCGTCAACCACCTGCCGCGGACGCTGACTGCTGGCAGCGTTATCGAGGTAAACGAGCGGAAGATCGCCATGCACGCACGTCTGCAAGATCGGGAAATCCGTCCGATAGTCGTTCGGGTCGAGAGGAGTCGTTTTCGTGCCAGACACTATCGAAGCTCCTCGGCCGGTTGTTGCGTCATGTGAACGAATATCGTGTCTCTGATCACGGCGGACGCACCGTGAACCGTTGCATTCGTGCCCCGCCCAACACGGAGTCAGCCAGATTGTCCGGCACAAGCAAGGCTACCCGCCCTGGCGGCGTGCCTCGTCATGGTCGACGTAAATAATCGGCTCCCCTCACCCACACACGAGGGCCTTCGTGCTCCCGCCTACCTCGCGTCCTCCGCCCCCCCGTCCGCCGAAGACCCGCCCTCGGAAATCCCGTCCTCCGAAATCCCGTCCTCGGATCCCTGATCCACTGAATCTGTGGCGATGGGTGCGTGCATGGCGCTTTGAGCGACGCGCCACGACAAAAGACAGCATTTTTGCCGGTTGGGCGTCAACCGAGCTCCAAAAAGATCGAGCATGTCCTGCGCGGAGAACTGCCGAACTTGCTCCACCGACTTGCCTTCAATCTTTTCCATCAGCATCGAGGCCGACGCCTGGCTGATACAACACCCGTCGCCATCGAACCAGGCGGAACGGATCTTGCCTTGTGCATCGATATCCAACTCGATACGCACGACGTCACCGCACAGAGGATTGTCGCCCTCGTCGCGATGCGTTACATGATCACAGTCACCGCGGTGGTACGGGTCCTCGTAATGGTCGAGCACGTGTTCTTGATAGATTTCTTCTTCGTCGTTGAAGGCCATAACTGTTTGCTCATCTCGGGCAGCGCGCCGACGGCGTTCGCCGGAAGCCTGGCCCAACCGGTGGGGCACCATTCCCAACTCGAGATCCCAGCCCAGGCACCGAATCCGGGAATCGACATTCCCGGTTCCGCGGCTCCGTCGGACACGGAGTCTGCAGTCTACGGACGGCCGCCGGTGACGACAACCGGTCTGAGGGGGGTGAGCCGAGTGATTCTATCGTGACCGCCAGAGGTCCTGGTCGGGTATGCGGAGCCGGCGTTGGGCGGTCGCGATATCGTTGTGGAATCGACGTGCGTCAACGGGGTAGCCGGCCGTCGGTCGGAGCCCTTCGACATGCCGGCTCCAAAAAGCATTCAGGGCGGTCATGGCCGCTTCGCGAAGGTACTTGGCTACCATCGAGGAGAGGGCGGAAGGCATGAACTGCTCGCCCTTGGCGGTGAATCGCAGTTCTACGATGCCGTGCGGTCCTTCCCATTGATAAATGCTCTTGGCGGCCGTTTCGAGTCGCGGCGATATCCACGAATCGGGAAACACGGTCTGTAGTAGAGCCGTGTAGGAATTGCGACCGCCCAATTTGTCACAGAGCACCAACAGGGGGCCGTCGACCTGCGCCGCCAACCGGCGCACCAGTTCCAGGGTCCAGAGAGCGAGCGCTTCGGCCTTGTTTTCGACTTGCCGCACCGCGTGATTGAATTCGGCAGCGCCGACCACTCGGCACCGAATATCCTGCAACTTCCAACCGCGATCGTCCCATGCCGCCAGAAGCACTGCACGGTCATGTTCAATATCCGACCAGGAAGTGGCCAGGGGCAGACTGGCATCGAAGTCCTGGTACCAGGCGACCGAAGGGCGGGTCTCGGCAAATTCGACGTCAAAGGTCGCCCACAGATCTTGCCAACGGGTATCCCGTTCCGATTTCCAGCGTCCGCGGCATCGACAGCCGAGTGCCGCAAGCACAACACGCTCCAGAGGAGCCAGCCCGTCCGCTCGTCGAAAAACCCGCTTTGAATCGGCGATCAGGTGCAGGTCCTTGGAGACGGCCCCGGCATTGGCCCCGGCATCGGCCCCGGCATTGGCCCCGGCATC
>CAYNDU010000702.1:0-2390 GCA_964395615.1 uncultured Pirellulaceae bacterium
ACCTTCGTCTCTCGTGCGCGCCGCGAAGCCATCACGCATCTGCTTCATGGTTCGTCCGGTGATCATCCGTTTGACGGTGTCCTGATCTGGCTGGAAAAGGAATTCGCGACGACCACTCGCAAACGGAGGCAGGAGGAACTGGCTGCCCTTCGCAGTTCCGTTGTGTGCGACACGTGCCATGGTTCGCGATTGCGGCCGGAAGCTAATAGTGTCCGGATCGCCGGCCGTTCGATCGGTTGCCTGACGGCCCAGAGCGTGGACGAGGCAATGGACTTTTTTCAAGGCCTTGAATTCCAAGAAACCAGGCAACCGATCGCCCAACCGCTGCTCAACGAGATTCTCCGCCGGTTGCGTTTCCTCTCGCAGGTGGGCGTCGGATACTTGACGTTGGATCGGTCGGCAGGGAGTTTGAGTGGGGGAGAACTGCAGCGCGTTCGTCTGGCAACCGGCATCGGATCGGGCCTGGTCGGCGTCTGTTATGTTCTGGATGAACCTTCGATTGGCCTGCACCCGCGTGACAACCAGCGTTTGATCGATTCCATCCGCGAGCTCTGCGTACAGGGCAACAGCGTGCTCGTCGTGGAACACGACGAGCAGACGATGCGGCAGGCCGATTATTTGATCGATATGGGGCCAGGCGCCGGCGTCGAAGGTGGGCACGTAGTCGCCCAGGGTCCGCCGGCCGACCTGCTCGAGGACCCTCGTTCACTGACCGGTCAGTACCTGTCTGGGAAACGGCAGATTCCGGCCCCTGCTCGGCGGCGTCCCCTGAAATTGTCCCGTGCCCTCGTGCTCCGAGACGTCACCACGCATAATCTTAAGTCAGTGACGGCCACCATTCCGCTCAATGGTCTGATCTGTGTGACCGGCGTTAGCGGATCCGGGAAGAGTTCGCTGATTAACGAGACGTTGGCCCCTGCCGTGATTCGCAAGCTCGGAGGCATTGCCCGCAAGCCGGGCCCCCATGCCGGGCTGCGCGGCGTGAAACAGATCGCTCATGTCATCCAGATCGACCAGACCCCGATCGGCCGGACGCCGCGAAGCAATCCGGCGACTTACACCGGTTTGTTCGATGAAATTCGCAAGGTGTTTGCGGCCGGCCGAGACGCGCGGCAACGCGGGTATCGAGCGGGCCGCTTCAGCTTTAACGTGAAAGGGGGACGTTGCGAAGAATGCCAGGGGCAGGGGCAGCTGAAGGTCGCCATGAACTTCCTGCCGGACATGTATGTCACGTGCCCCGTTTGCCATGGCGCACGCTTTAACGCGTCAACTCTGGGCGTCCGATTCCGCGGAAAGAATATCGCCGATGTTCTCGATATGTCCATCGGGGAAGCCGCTCAGTTCTTTGATTCGTTCGCTGCCGTGTCTCGGGTTTTGTCGAGTCTTTGCGACGTTGGCCTGGGGTACCTGCCGCTCGGACAACCTTCGACCTCTTTGTCGGGTGGCGAGGCACAACGTGTGAAACTTGCCCACCAACTGGCCCGACCGGATTCCGGCAAGACGCTCTACCTGCTCGACGAACCAACCACCGGTCTACATTTTGATGATATTCGACGAATGCTCGAGGTGCTTACTCGCCTTGTCGATCGAGGTAATACCGTTGTCGTGATCGAGCATCATCTGGACGTGATGAGGACTGCCGATTGGATTATTGACCTGGGACCGGGTGGTGGTGAAGCGGGCGGTCAGATCATCGCCACCGGCACGCCCGAGGAAGTCGCGCAACGGGACCAGAATTCCACTGGTCGTTTTCTGCGCGATGTCCTGGCCAACACGATCCCCTCGAGTCAGGGCTTCTGAGGCCCCGCGGTGTATCGCACAACGCGTACCTTCTCCATCGTGATCAGGCCGTCCGCAACCATCGTGTCGATCAGCGGCATGACCGAGTCGATCTTCTCTTGCGAGTCGA
This sequence comes from uncultured Pirellulaceae bacterium, assembly GCA_964395615.1. GTDB lineage: Bacteria > Planctomycetota > Planctomycetia > Pirellulales > Pirellulaceae > CAYNDU01. The sequence continues at coordinate 1,910 of CAYNDU010000702.1, forward strand.
CGACTTCGACCAGCACCGGAAGGTCGTGACTTAGTCGTAACAAGTGCGCCGTATGCAAGTGGCTCTTCGCGCCGAACCCCAATGTGCCCCGCAATACAGTCGCCCCAGCCAGTCTCTCGCGCCGGAATAACTCGACCAAGGCCTGGTATAAGGGCTTCTTTTCGTAATAGTCGCCCTCACCAATAAAGATCCGCATCAAGACCTGCTCGCCCTCTAGTCCGCGCATCGCACGCTCCTTCGATTCCGGGGCCGGCCGACGCATCGATCTGGTGCCCGGTCGTGAGTCCGTCGGGACGCTGGCATTGTATCTGAGGAAGCGGCCTTCGGCCGCGCCCGCTGTTCACGCGGCACCGACAATCAGTCGACCCAGTTGAATGCCGATCCAGACGGAAAACAGGCCCATCAGGACGCTGCAAGCAACGTTAGTGAAACCGGCTCGGGTACGGGCCCGCCTGAATTGAAATAAAGGTTTCAAACCCAA
>CAYNDU010000703.1:0-2389 GCA_964395615.1 uncultured Pirellulaceae bacterium
GGAATTCAACGGAACCGGCTTGACTCTCGGAGTTGGCGGCGACCGGCCGCTCGGATGGGGCGGTCTGGATGTGCTGTGGCGAGCGCGCGCATCGACCGTTTGGGGCGTCAGTTCATCGGCCGCGACCGCATCTGCGTCGGCACCAACGGTCGCCGGCGGGTCCCTGGTCTCCTTTGCCTCGACCTCCGATGCGGACGACACCCTGCTGATCGGTGAGTTTCAGACGGGATTGCTCTGGTCACGTGATATCAAGGCCTTCAACGCTCGATCGTTTGCGAGCATCGTGTTCGAGTACCAGTTCTGGGACGTGGGAGAAGGCCGAGCCGGCGGTTCAGCTTCGGGATTGGCCCCAGGCATTGCCAGCGGATCGGTGCTCTCGAGCGCCCCCGACCTGCACTCGCACTTGATCGGCTTTTCGATCGGGACAGGATTTACCTGGTAGCCGGGTCCGGTGTTTTCCCTCTTGAGGTCGACCACGAGCTCGGTGGTCGATCGTGCCACGCTGCCGTGTCCCTTCCCGTCGAGGTCCCGTGATACGACGGGTTGTGCGCCCCGCTTGCGATTGGATGACAGGCCGGCCGGTTTGGCGGCCGACATCCAAAATCGAGTGGCACTCGGGGTCCAAGCGATGGCAACTTCTGATCTGGATAGGACTTTGCAACGATGGAAGGAACTGGCCGAACTTCAGATTCAATGGGTCGAGACACTGGGCATCTACAAACTGGATACGGCCAAGTCCGAGTTGGTTCAGTCGGTCGCCGCCGGTCAGTGGGCTGTGGCAAGGATCAAGGCCACGGTGGCTCAAGAGTTGAGCGTCGCTCTTAAGCGATTGCATCGCGCACGGGCTCGCCTCAACCGACGCGCCGAACGTCTGAACCGACATGCTCGAGATATCGCCAAGCTGCGCAGCGGACAGGACCTCGATGCCGGCCAGTTATCGCGCGCGTGGGCAGCCTACACGGTTTTCGAGCGTCTCGCGCCGGTCGACGTCGTCGCGACCATGATCAATGAACCTCTGTCACCATCTGCAACGCGCGGCTCAAGTTACGCCGATCCCAGGCAACTCGACCGCATCTGTCCCGACCCGCCGCCTCAGGTCAACAACGTACACGCCCTGCTGCAGTGGCTTAAGAAGCGCCGGTTTGTCGTTCGCCGGGGGACCCAAGCCTATCGCCAGGTTCTGGCCGCGGTTCACGGAGTTGCCGCCGTCGCACCTGCAGAGATTGAGCGACTCAACCAGTCTCTTCAGGCGATGGAGCGCGGCACCTGGGACGCCTGGCAGCCGGTCGCGCTCGCCGCCCTGCCCGATAGCGTCGACGTGAATAAAATCATCAAACTGGGAAGCCGCTGACGCTAACGAATCGGGCGCTCGCCCTCCCGTATCTTCGGAATGTCGGGCCGGTAGGAGACACGTGTTACGGGTCCTGTAAGAAGTTCAAGCCTCCACCCCCCGCGCGCACACCTCCCTCGACCGGTTTCGAGCGTGTCAACGTGCACCGGCACGCTTCCCAGCCTGTCGCTTGACTTATCAAATAGCCACCATCGAAACACAACGATCGGCGGGCGTGATACGATGACAGCTGACTGAATCGGGCAGACGGTGCCGGTTGATCGGGACAACGGGGCGATGAGAGGAGAGGCAAGATGTTGAGCTTTCGGCCGTTCGTCGCGCGCGGAGCAACGATCACCAGTCTGGTGGCTGTCCTGGGCTCCGCATTGATCGCGGCGCCACCGGACTCGAAGAGGAGCACCGTTGACCAGGCCGAGCCGGCCAGGCCGAACATCGTCTTGGTGCTTGCCGACGACCTGGGCTACGGCGATCTGGCCTGCTACGGCAACCAGGAAATTCAATCTCCCCATCTGGATCATTTCGCGTCCGAGTCGCTCAAGTTGACCCACTGCTACGCGGCGGCCGCAAATTGTTCACCATCGCGCACCGGGCTCATGACCGGCCGGACCCCATATCGAGTTGGTATTCACAATTGGATCCCGATGATGTCGCCCATGCATGTGAGGGCGAGCGAAACGACGGTCGCCCGCCTGTTACAGGGTTCTGGTTATGCGACCTGTCACGTCGGCAAGTGGCATTTGAACGGTCGATTCAACATGTCCGACCAACCGCAACCTTCGGAGATGGGGTTTGATTATTGGTTCTCGACCCAGAACAATGCTCTGCCGTGTCACCGAGACCCGGATAACTTTGTACGTAATGGCAAACCGGTCGGCCCGCTCACTGGTTATTCGGCGCAGCTTGTCGCAGACGAGGCGATCCACTGGCTGGACCAGGTTCGCGATTCGGCACGCCCGTTCTTTCTCTTTGTCTGCTTCCACCAGCCTCAGCAGCCGATCGCTGCTGCGCCCCGGTTGCGTCGCACCTCTCCCACGCGTC
>CAYNDU010000704.1:0-2389 GCA_964395615.1 uncultured Pirellulaceae bacterium
GCAGGCCCAGTCAACCAGGTTCGCCAACAGCGAGTTTGACGCCCGCCAACAGGCCCTTCGGCAGGCCGCTCTGGCACTGCTGCCAATCCTTCGTCAACAAATCCGCGAAGTTTACATTCGTAAACGACAGTGCCGACTTCTTCACCGGCCCAGTAACCGACAATCGCCCCGATGATAGTCCCGACCCGCACTGTCACGACCTCCTCTGGCGCAGCGATCTGTGGTCCACATTGGCCGCCACCTGCAGCAATCAAACCGCCACTCCATCCGCCGATCCAAGCGCCTTCCCACCCGTAGGCTTTTCGCACGACCTCCTTCCCGCGGTTTTCCGCCGTGTAAATATCGTATGCATCAGCACCGACCGCGACCACGATTATTACACGCCCCGCGGCAGAACGAATCACCCGAACCGAGTTTTGACCGAAGCCTTGCAGTCGATTTGCTAGAGTAAAAGGAACGGCACTTGAACCAACCGATGCCCCTTTAACACCTACGATCACTGGTCTCGCTTTGGCAATTCCCTGTTGTTTAAATATGTAGAACCAGCCCTGGCTTTTTTTCAGTTTGAAAATAGTGTGTTTACTTTGCGCTACATACTCGCGGATCTTTGCATATCGTATTGCATCAGCTTGGCCCTGATGCCCGCAGTCGGCAAACGCATCGTGGAACAGCTGTTTTGCCCATCTCCTGTCAATCTCTTGTGCCGAATCGAGAATGCCCTTGTCCACTCGCATCCTTATTTGGGCAGTATTCTGGGCCTGCCATTCTCCGCCTGCACCGGCCGGTGCGTTTAACGTGCCCACCCAAAGCGTCCCTTTGAAACCTTGTTTAAGTACTTTTTCGATTTTGTCCGGCGGAAGTGCATGTACCAAATCAACTGTTTCGTATCCGCTGGGATCCGTCGCATTCGTCGGCTCGTTCCCCACGTACCGATTCACGTTCACGTCACCAGCTGCGAAGCCGATCGGGTCTTCGCTCACGAAGCGGCCGACATCGGGATCGTAGTAGCGAGCGCGGTAGTAGTAGAGGTCGGATTCGGCGTCGGTTTCACGCCCGGTGTAGCCGAAGATGTGGTCGACAATGGCGTTGGTCTCTGAGGTGATGTCGCCGAAGGCATTGTAGCAGATGTGATTCACCACGCTGGTGATGCCCGTCACATCATCGTACTCCGCGATATCACGAATCGTGCCGAGGTTGTCGGCGAGCGGCCAGAGGACGGTGTCGGTTTGGCCTGTGGCGACGTTCATCTGTTCGTCGGCGAGGATCTGATCGACGACGGGACCGTGAAGGTAGCGATTGGCGAGATTGCTATTCGAGAATCGAAGGGCGATGTGTTCGCCGTCGTAAATGAACTGCTCAAGCTCTGCGGGGCCGACCGCGGGCGTGATGGTTTTTCCGATCCGCCGGTCAAAACAGTCGTATGTGTAGTCGATCGTCTTCGTGACTTGGCTTTGGGCGTCCCTCTCAACAATCTGCACGAGCCGATTGCGATGGTCCCAGGTGTACTCGGTGACTTCGCCCGTCGTAGCGTGGGTCTTGGTGAGCCGATTACCTTCGTCGTCATACGTGTAGTTGTACGTACCGTCTGAAAGGAGCTGATTATTGTCTCCGGTCGAGTACCCGGCGTTGGTGCGATTGCCGGTTAGGTCGTACGAATAGACCTCGTCAGTCTGGTAATCGTAATCGGCTTCGGTCAGCTGATCGGTATCATCGTAGGAGTAGGATACCGAACCGTCCGTCAGTGAGTTGAAATCGGTGACGCGGCTCAACGCATCGTAGGCCCAGTCGTACTCGGCCAGCGTCGTGACTCCCTGGTGATGCGTCAGGTCGGTCAAACGGGCCGCATGGTCGTACCCATAGTCGCTCTCCACCACCAGCTGCGCGCCCGCGACGTCCGCAAACCGGTCGACCGAGGTAAACTGCCCCAACAGGTTGTACTCGAAATCCACCCGTTTCTCCGCCACGGGATTCCCGCCACTCTGGCCGGTTTGCTGGACGGATGTCATTCTCGACAGAAAGTCATAGGAATTGGTGCTCGCCAAATCGGCCGCCGCATTCACCTCGGCCAATAGGGCCGTCCGGTTGCCGACCGCATCGAACTCCTGGTCCAGCACCACGTGCGGCATGCTCCCCACCTGCCGAGTGAATGTTGGTTAGTGACGCCGCGCAGCAGCGCACCCTGGGGACTCGCACAGAGCCACAGAGGAAGGCGAAAGGAAAAGGTGACCCGGTTCCCGTCCCTCCGTGGCTCCGCGCCTCCGTGTGAGTTCGGGTATATCCGCTCTCGCACCGCGGCGGGTGTAGCTTGGGTGACGGGACAATGGTCCCATCCTACGGCGGGTGTAGCTTGGGTGACGGGACAATGGTCCCATCCTACGGCGGGTGTAGC
>CAYNDU010000705.1:0-2380 GCA_964395615.1 uncultured Pirellulaceae bacterium
GCTGGGCTATTTTCAGATGTCTTCGGGACACCGGCCTTTGGCAAATGACCGAGTTCTACGGCTTACCGAGTCATACGGCGCGAGTCCCATACCACCGACTGCCCATACCACCGACTGTTGGAATCTCCAGTGAATACCTTGCTCAGCCCAACCGCTACGGAAGCTCGTTCCTGCACCCGCCGGGGCCGGGAAAGAGCGTAGCGGGCTGGACAATCGGGCGGACAGTCCGAACAATGCAGTGCCGGACGAAGGGAGTCGGTGTCTACTTCATCCGCTTCACGTGTGCGCCTTTCTCGTCCGCTCGGAATTCGCAATATTTCCCATGGTTTGTATCTCCTCCGGCCGTCGCCGATTCTACCTGTTGCGGTCGACATTGATGATCGGCCTGATCGCAGGTTGTACTCAAACGGCGCCCGATCCGCCCCATTCCGGAAAGCCTCACTCCTCGATGCCAGCAAACACTCCGTCCGAATCGACCGAATCCCAAGAAGCTCGCGCTCACTTCCGATTCACCAATCATCTGGTGAACGAGACAAGTCCATACCTGCTGCAGCATGCTCACAACCCGGTCAACTGGTACCCGTGGGGCGACGAGGCGTTCGCCAAGGCCAAGGCTGAGAACAAGCCCGTGTTTCTGTCCGTCGGCTACTCGACCTGCTATTGGTGCCACGTGATGGAGCGAGAGTCGTTCGAGAATGAGGAGGTGGCCAAGGTACTCAACGAGCATTTCATCGCCATCAAGGTGGATCGGGAAGAACGGCCCGATGTGGATGAACAGTACATGTTGGCCACGCAGCTGGTAACGGGCCGAGGCGGCTGGCCGAACAGTCTCTGGCTATTGCCCGACGGCCGGCCGTTTATGGCGGGCACCTATTTCCCTCGTCAACAATTCATCCAGGTGCTGCAGGCGATCAGCAACCACTGGACCACTCGGCGCCCGGACGTCGACGAGCAGGCGAACCGCCTGGCCGACGCCATCCGGCAGGCGGGTGGATTTCAGGGGGGAGACGGGACGGCCCCGACACTCGGACGGGCGTACATTGATCGAGCCGTCGATGCCCTTAGGCAGTCATTCGATTCGCAACACGGTGGATTCGGCACGGCGCCGAAATTCCCGCCCCATGACAGTCTGCGTTTGCTGACGGCCGCATATCATCGCTCGAAGGACGCCGAACTGTTGCACATCATCGACCGCACGCTCGACGGAATGTGGCGGGGTGGAGTGCACGACCACGTTGGCGGCGGGTTCCATCGATATTCGACCGATGAGCGCTGGTTCCTGCCTCACTTCGAGAAGATGCTCTACGACAACGGTCAATTGATGCGAGCCTATACCGATGGCTTTCTGTTGACGGGCGATCCGCGTTACCGGCAAGCCGTCGACGAGATCCACGCCTGGGTCCAACGTGAAATGACCGATCCGCTCGGCGGCTTCTATTCGGCACTCGACTCGGAAAGTGACGGAGAGGAAGGGCAGTTCTACGTCTGGAAGCGTGACGAGCTGATGTCGTTGTTGGGAACCGACGAGGCGCCGTTGTTCTCCGATCTGTATGGGTTCGAGGCCGACGGGAATTGGTTCGACGAAGCCACTCGACAAAGGCCGGGAACCAACATCCCGTTTCTGCCACGACCGGTTGGCGAGTTTGCCGACGACCGGAAGATGGTCGTGTCGACACTGCTCGACACAATCGCTCGCGACCGGAGTCTCTTGCTGGATGCTCGCGACAAGCGACCCTATCCCCATCGTGACGACAAGATCCTGACGGGATGGAATGCCTTGATGATCGATGCTCTGGCCTACGCCGGCAGCGAATTAGAAGAACCGAAGTACGTCGAGTCGGCGGAACGGGCCGCACAGTTCTTACTGGATCGCATGATGCAATCGGACGGGCGTTTGCTGCGGACCTATCGCGCCGGCCAGGCAAGGCTGCCCGCCTACTTGACCGATTATGCCTATCTGGTCCGGGCACTGGTTACACTCTACCAGGCGGACGGGCGGCGGGTCTGGCTGGACGCAGCCGAACGGCTGGCACATGCGATGCTGGAAGACTTCGAAGACCGGGAAAACGGCGGCTTCTTCTTCACATCTGAACGGCATGACACGCTGATGGTTCGATCCAAGAATCTCACCGGCGGAGGAAATATTCCCAGCGGCAACGCGGTGGCCGCCGAGGCGCTACTCGACCTCGCGCGGCAGACCGACTCGCAACGCTGCCGGAAGGCCGCTCGACGGACACTCGAAGCGCTGGCCGGGCTTATGTGGAACTCGCCCCAAGCATCCACGGGCCTGCTGGTGGCGACCAGTCAGTGGGTGAACCTGCGGGATGGCGAGCTCAAGCCGGCGGTCTTTGTCATCGTCGACACTCAGCAGCCCGACATG
>CAYNDU010000706.1:0-2374 GCA_964395615.1 uncultured Pirellulaceae bacterium
TTACGGGCGCGCGCACTATGAGATGACGCGCGTGTGAGAGAGAGGGTGCGACATACGGATGGGCCGCGCGGGAGGGGGCGTCATTGCCTCCTCGCCACGACCGTCCGACGGATCGGCGGGCGACGTCATCGGACTGCGTGCTGATATTGACGCACTTCGAATCCACGACGAAAAGAATGTGGATTATCGGAGTAAAGTGGATGGCGTCATGCATGCCTGCGGCCACGACGTCCACACGGCCATCACGTTTGGAGCGTTAACGGCAATTCAGGAGTTACAGGCTGGCGGGAGACTGCCGTGGCCGGTGAACCTGCGGGGAATTTTTCAACCGGCCGAAGAGATTGCCCAGGGCGCTCGCGAGATGATCGAAGTGGGAGCCATGGAAGGTGTCGATGCGATCCTTGCTTTGCATGTCGACCCGAGGCGCCCCCTCGGCCGCATCGGCGTGCGAAGCGGTGTCCTCACCGCTCATGCCGATGAAATTGAAGTACATATTGACGGGCGTGGCGGGCACGCGGCGCGGCCGCACGAGGCGAGCGATCCGATCGCGGCCGCCGCTCAACTCGTCAACGCCATCTACCTGTTCATCCCGCGCGTCACGGACAGTCGAGACGCCGTCGTGGTGACCATCGGCCAATTGACCGGAGGCCACACGGCCAACGTGATCCCGGAAAAGGTGGTTCTGCGGGGGACGATCCGCACGCTGGATAACGACATACGTGCTCAGACGTTCGAACATGTAGAGCGGATCGCCGAAGGCATCGGGCGGACCTCCCGGACCCAAATCCAGCTGCAACAGGGTCCGAGCACGCATTCGGTGGTCAATGATGATCGCCTCATCCATTTGTTGCGTCGCGTCATCTGCGATACCTTGGGAGGAGAAGGCGTCCAGGAAATCCTTCGGCCAAGCATGGGAAGTGAGGACTTTGCCTTCTACCTGGACTGGGCACCGGGAGCCATGATCCGGCTCGGCTGCGTCTCCGACTCCTTCGGCGGTTGTTCGTTGCATACTCCGGGGTTCGACGTGGACGAGGAGTGCATACGGATCGGTTCACGAGTATTAGCAAGGGCGGCCATTCACTGGTCGGATCCACGGCGGGGGTCGGCATCTTCGGCGGGAAGCCCAGCAGCGGCCAACGCCTGAGCAGACCGTCCCTGCTGACCGTCAGTGGCCCCAATGGAGGCGAGGATCATGGAGAAACTGCACTTCAACAGCAACTCCCGACCAACGCTGGGCGTTGAATTGGAACTCGCACTGGTCGATTCCGACTCGATGGCTCTAGCCAGTTCAATCCACAAAGTGCTTGAGGGACTCGACGGCGAACAGCAGCAGTTCAAACCTGAATTGATGCAGTGCTGTATCGAAATCAACTCCTGCGTTTGCGAGAGCGTGGCCGATGCGGAAGCCGATCTGAGCGGCAAGTTGAAGCAGGTCGAACGGGCGACCGACGAACTCGACCTGAGGCTCTGGTGGGGAGCGACTCATCCCTTTTCGCTTTGGCGGGAGCAGAGGATTACGCCCAACGAGCGTTATCTCGATCTGGTGGGGTTACTTCAGGAAATGGCCCGTCGGCTGGTAACCTTCGGCCTTCACGTGCACGTCGGAGTGGATTCCGGCGACAAGGCCGTGATGATCTGCGATCGAATGATGCGTCATTTACCGACGCTTCTGGCCCTGACCTGTAGCAGCCCGTTTTGGGAAAGTCGCAATACGGGTCTGCATTCCCATCGGTCCAAGATCATGGAAGGCCTCCCCACGGCCGGCCTTCCGACGTTGATGCGTAACTGGAGTGAGTACGTGTGGCTGGTGAACCACATGGTCGACACCGGGTTTATCAACACGGTCCGTGAGATCTGGTGGGACATCCGCCCCCATAATAGCTTTGGGACCGTCGAAGTCCGCGTCTGCGATATGCCAGGTACGCTCGAAGAAGTGCTCGGAATCGCCGCTCTGACGCAATGCCTCATCAAAGCTCTCTCGGATGAAATCGATCGAGGCACGTACCAGCACGACTGCCATCCAATGATGGTCCAGCAGAATAAATGGAGAGCCTGCCGATTCGGTCGCCATGCAACGCTTGTCGACACGTACTCCTTCGAGATTCGTTCCGTGAAACAGATCGTCGGCGAACTCGTCGAGCAACTGCGGCCCATCGCCGACACGCTCGGCTGCCGCGGATATCTCGACTACGCTCTGGAAATGGCCCATTCGGCCAGCTGGTCGGAGCGGCAGATCGAACTTCTCAAGGAAACCGAGAGCCGCGCCGAAGTCGTTCGCACGTTATCGGCCGTGTCGCGAGTCAGCCCGCCGATCTCCACTCCCTAGTGCTTTGACAACTTTCAACGTTGGGGTTGGCCGTCGCGCAACTCGTGG
>CAYNDU010000707.1:0-2374 GCA_964395615.1 uncultured Pirellulaceae bacterium
GGCCTGTGATGCCCGGGTGGCGCTTCCCAACGCTCTGCTCCGTGGAGCGACCGCGGAGGCGGACGTCGAGATCGCGCGAGCCGCGTTGCAACGCGCCGTCGGCCGACTCGTCAACCTGGCCGTCGATTAGGCGGTCAGGCAATCAGGCGGACGTCACCCCGTCTGTCAGATCGATGGACTCTCGTCTCGGGTCACCGTTGAGCCCCATCCCACTGCCCATCACTGCTCTCACTCGCTACAACAGAGGCACGGGCATTCGGCGCTTGCACCGAACGGTCAACGCCGGCCCCGACCGGCCCCTTGGGGAAGTCCCTTTGTCGGGAATGCCTCATGGCATGTTGGCGTTTGAAATCAGGCTTGGGCTCCTGAAATACCGCGTGTCCTGACGGCCCGGAACGTGTCCCGACGGCCCGGAACTATCGGGAATGCCGCCAGGCAGGCCGATCGACGCAATGACTGAATGGGGAGAATGACATGAGTTGGCGGCACCGACTGACGATCGGTACACGAGTGGCAGGCAAGACGATCGTGGTTCTTGCCAGCCTGACTGCCCTGGTCCTGATTATCGCGGCCATGTCGGGCTACTTTCGCACGAAGACCGAGCCGGGTGAAGCTCCGTTGGCCCAGCCCTTGCTTGACGGCCAGGCGGTCGCCCGAGTGCATACGCTGTCGACGACCCAGTCGGTCGATTCGGTGGGGACCGTCCAACCTCGTCGGAAGACGGAGGTGGCAAGCCGCCTGCTGGCTGTGATCAATGATGTGGCCGTTGACGCGGGCGATTCCGTCACCGCCGGCCAATTGCTGTGCACACTCGACGATCGCGAATTACAGGCCCAATTGCGAGAAGCCGAGGCCTCGGCGGCCGGTATCGAAGCGGACCTGAACGTTCGGGAGCGCGAATACCAACGGAAGGTGCGGATGTTCAAGGACAAGGCGGTGACGAAGGAAGACGTGGATCGGTCGGAAGGCGCGTACCTGATGGCCCAAGCCCAACTGCAGCGAATGAAGGAACAGGCCAACCGCTTTAAGGTCATGCTGACTTACGCCCAAATAGAATCGCAGGCCGCCGGAGTGGTCGCCGACCGATACGCCGATCCGGGCGATTTGGCCGTTCCGGGCAAGCCGCTGTTGACGATTCACGACCCCCAGGCGCTGGAATTGCACGCCAACGTCCGAGAAGGACTTTCCGGCAACGTGCGTCTGAATCAACGACTGCCTGTTTCGATCGACGCGTTAGGCCGTACCGTCGAGGGAACGATTCGGGAGATCGTCCCACGCGCCGACTCCACATCCCGTTCGCTGCTGGTGAAGATCACACTACCGGCGAAACAACTTTCCGGCATCTACATTGGCATGTTCGGCCGCGTATCGATTCCGGTGACCGAGCGACAACGGCTCGTTATTCCCCGCCAGGCCCTTCAGGTAATTGGTCAATTGACACTCGTCGATGTCGTCCTGCCCGATGCTCATCTGCAACGGCGATTCGTGCGAGCCGGGCAGTTGTATGGTGACCAGGTCGAGATTCTATCGGGGCTGACCGTCGGCGATACCGTGGCGGTCCCCACTCAATCGGCGGAGAAGGGGCAGGGGGGATAGCGACCGTGGTCGATGACGTGTTTGGCCGATACACGCGGACGGCGCGAGCGAGACGTGCGGAACTGAACGACGATTAGGTCACGAGGATCATGAACGCAGACTCAAACGAAAACCTGCTCGCGCGCGTCGTTGCCGTCTTTCTCAACGGTAACCTGTCGATGTTGATGATCCTGCTGACGCTGATCGTCGGCGCCGTGGCTCTGCTGGTAACCGCCCGTGAAGAAGAACCGCAAATTGTGGTTCCCTTGGCGGACGTGATCGTCCAAGTCCCCGGTGCCTCGGCCGAAGAAGTGGAGCAGCAGGTCTCTACGCAGCTCGAACGTCTGCTCTACCAAATCGACGGCGTGGAGTATGTCTATTCCATGTCACGAGCCGGCATGGCCATCGTCACGGTCCGGTTTTATGTAGGCGAGGACCGGGAGGACAGCCTGCTGAAGCTCTACAACAAGATCCAGATGCACGAGGATACGGTTCCGCCCGGCGTTGCCGGCTGGGTCGTCAAACCCATCGAAATCGATGACGTCCCATTCGTCACGGTGACGTTGTGGAGCGACAAGAGCGATGATTATCAATTGCGCCGGGTTGCGGAACAGGTAGAGATTGAATTGCAGTCGGTACGGCACACGGGGCGAACCGAGATCGTCGGCGGTCGGCGGCGGCAGGTCAGCGTCTGGCTGAACGCGGAAAGTATGCGTGCTCATCACGTCACCCCCTTGGAGATCGATCGGGTGCTGCTGGGCGCGAACGTGGCGCTGGCCACGGGCGGATTCGAACGGCG
>CAYNDU010000708.1:0-2368 GCA_964395615.1 uncultured Pirellulaceae bacterium
CTTCCTGGGCGTGCATAATAGCTCAATCCGGCCGCAGTGAACAGATCCGGCAAGGTGCCCCCGACAGGCCGTTTGTGATAAATTGTCATCGACCGGGCGAAATCTGTGTGCTCGGTTGTTCCCGATCGCGATCCGGGTGAGCGAAAGTCGGCGGGCCATCAGTGGCCGTTGCGGCGGAGAGCTCCTTGCACAGATCCCGATTGCGACGAACGAACACGAAGGTGGATCGCCCTGCGGGACCCAACGGAGAACGGGACGTGAGCGAAATCTGGTTGCGCCCGAATCGTCGCGTCTTGGCTATCGGTTTCATTTATCCTGCTCTTCTGGCCTTCATTGGGTCGGCGTGCTGCTTCGCCCAGATGTGGTACCGCGAGTCTTCCTGGCCGACACTCGTCGGTTTGGGGCTCTGGGCGCCGGCCGGGTACCTCTTCGCCGTGACCGTCTATTCGCTCCGTTTGCCCCGCTTGGAACTGGCATCCGGCCAGTTGCGTGTTTACCTGGGCAGGTCGCGGCCCGAGTACATCCCGATTGAATCGGTGGACTGCATTCTAGCGGGTCAGTCGAACCTGTCGCTGCGATCGAAGGGCATTGAGGATGCCCGGACGTCAACCTTGATCTTGCGACTGTCCGATGCCGTGGAGGCTCGTCACGGCGAAGACGTTCGAGGGCGATATGGTCATCGGGACCGCGAATATGTGACGCTTTACGGCGCCTGGTGCGAGCCAATCGACGAACGCCTCATTCGCCGATTAAACCGGCAGCTCGTCGCGGCGCAGCAAAAGCGTCTTCCGGCGGAACGCCCCTTGTCCGAAGGGTCCGACGCCGATTCCGGAGCTCCTGGTGAGGGTTCCTCAGACGCGGTCTCGCGAGCCCGTACGCCGACAGCGGGGCGGCCGGTCGCCAGGCGATCGCCTTCCCGGGAGGCCGCCGAATGACTCGGTTGTTGGTGAGCGTTCGCGATGCGACCGAGGCCGAGATCGCCTGCCGGCCCGGCGTCTCGGTGATCGATGTCAAGGAACCCGATCGCGGTGCCCTGGGTGCCGCCGATCCGAACCAATGGCAGGCCGTCGTTCAACAGATCGCCGGTCGCCGACCCGTCAGTGTCGCCCTGGGGGAGTTGCTTGACGATCGGCCCACCGATTGGTGGAAGGAGTTTCCGCCGATTGCGTTCGCCAAAATCGGGCTGGCCGGGTGCGCGGACTGTCCGGATTGGCCGCTGCGTTGGAATCGACAACTGGCCCGGATCCCATCTTCGATTCAACGAGTGGCCGTTTGTTACGCGGATTATCGCCTGGCACGCGCACCCAGTTTCGACCAGGTATTGCCGCTCGCGAAGGAATTGGGTTGCCGGGCCGTTTTGTGGGACACGTGGAACAAGGAGGCGGGAAACCTGTTTGACTGGACCACGGAATCGCAGCTTTCGGATTCCATTCGGCGTGTCCACGAATGTCGGATGTTCGCCGCCGTTGCCGGGTCACTCGATTGCCGCCACGCGGCCCCGCTCATTCGGGCGGACGCGGATTGGATGGCGGTTCGCGGAGCCGTCTGTCACGGCTCGCGGCGAACGAGTGTTTGCGGTAGTCGCATTGACCTTCTCGCGGCCCAGCTGAGAAAAACTCGCCGGTCCGGCGCCGGCTGGCGGCAGAAGATTGCGCCGTGACAGTTGAGTTATGGCAGTTACCCGGCCGTTGTTGGCCGCCGGATCGATCGTTGGTCGGACCACCCGGACTCCTCCCGTATTTTCGTTATCTGATTGCTTGACTTTTGATTTCGACAGTTCGATACTTGGTGTCTTGGACCAGCGGCATTTGCAGCCAGGATGCGGCCAATCATGGGATGGTGGTAGCCGACGGGATCAGTTCCCGTTGGCTTTCCGACCCACGGGAGACGTGGGTATGAAGGATACGTGCCGAGGGTCGATGCGAGCAGTAAGGAGCCTCGCGTCACTGCCTCCCGGGTTGTAACAGCTTGGATCGCAATGGAGTCGTTGAAGGTCCGGCGAGGCACATGTACGCGTGTTGTGCTGTTGTTTTTCGTATCCACTACACAACAGGAGTTGGTACGGTGCCGCAATCCGTTCTCGATGCAATCAAGCTTGGTATCTGGGATTTTGAGCCGGAAGACAAGCAGAAGACAGAACTTCACTCTACCCGGGCGTTGCCTGGCACCGACGATAAACTCGAAGTCCTCTCCGAACGTGTCCGCCTCGGGTTGCCGCTCTGGCACCCCAATGACCGTCGTTCATTTGATGATGCCGATCGAGCCTGAATGGGTCGACCGAGTGAGAGACGAGACGACTTTGTTGGGGCAACGCGGGTGCAGGAACGGGCTCGTTTTGGGTGGACGTATTATTCAGCGCGATCTTGAC
>CAYNDU010000709.1:0-2350 GCA_964395615.1 uncultured Pirellulaceae bacterium
CTCCAGTGAACACCTTGCTCAGCCCAATCGCTACGGAAGCTCGTTCCTGCACCCGGGGCCGGTCTGGCAACCGGTTTGCCCTTTACACGGCGCGAGGCCCGAGGTGCTTGCAGGTGATGTCGATGGCGTTCCGATGAGTTCACCGAACTGGCTGACTACCAGATGGTGTCCATCGAAGCCTCGATAAGGGCAAGCAGAGCGTTCGGGTCGAAGGGCTTGCGCAGGAAATACTGGCAGCCGGCGGCACGGGCTGTGCGGATCATATCGGGCCGATCGACGCCGCTGACCAGTATGACGGGAATGTCACACGTTTCGGGCGAATCGACCAACTGCTCACAAACTTCCAATCCGTCAATGTCGGGCAATCGGACATCGAGCAGGATCAAGTGCGGCGCGTCGCGACGCGCTCGTACCATGCCCTCTCGGCCCTGAAAGGCCTGAATGGTCTCGTAACCCTGTTGGCGCAAGCGAAAGGCCAAGGACTCGACATGCCCGGGATCGTCGTCGACAATCAGAATACGGCGTTGGTTCGCCGATTCGTCGGCCACCGGTTCAAGATCGGTTATCGCCTCGTGGATCATGCATTCACCCTTTTTCGACGCCGATGGCAGCTTTCGTTTCTGAGAAGTCGCTATCTGCGGCGCGTACCATGAAAACGTAGGCCGACACCCGGCTGTTGTCAAAAAGAAACAGGGTGTTTCTTCGGGAGGAGTGGGCGGGAGGACGGCGGCGCCGGAAAAGGCCGAAGCCTTGCCGACTAGCGTTCAAGCCACTGGATCCCGGAGAGAGAGGCCAACGCGAGTTGCAGCGCGTGCGTTCCATCCCGATGATGGCCTTGAGCGGCAAGAGCCAGGTAGAGCTGATGAGCCAGGGCGAGACCGGGAAGGGCGAGTCCCATGCGGCGGGCTTCTTCCAGAGCAATGCCCATGTCCTTGATGAAGTGCTCGACAAAGAAACCTGGTTCAAAGTGATTGTCAATGACTCGTGGCCCGAGATTCGAGAGCGACCAGCTTCCCGCCGCGCCGGACGCCACCGAGCTCATCACTTGATTCAGGTCGAGTCCCGCTCGCCAGGCGTAGAGCAGTGCTTCACAGACCCCAATCATGTTCGTCGCGATCAACGTCTGATTGACCATTTTGGTGTGCTGCCCCGCGCCGGGGCCCCCCTGATGGACAATCGTCTTCCCCATCGCTTCCCAGCAAGGCCGTAACGACTCCACTGCCGGCCCGTCACCGCCGATCATGATGGACAGTCGTGCTTCCCGCGCACCCACATCGCCACCGGAAACGGGCGCGTCGAGACTGACCATCTGGCGCTCGGCTGCTCGGTGGGCGATTTCGATCGCCAGTGACGGCTGGCTGGTCGTCATGTCCACCAGAATCATCCCGGGACGCCCACCGGCAAGGATGCCCGAGTCACCCAAAACGACTTGCCGAACATCGTCTGGAAATCCAACGATCGTAAAAACGACATCCGATCGCTCAGCCACCGCCCGTGGTGATTCGGCCCAGCAAGCCCCTTGATCCAGCAACGGCTGAGCCTTCGCTCGTGATCGATTGAATACCGTCGTCTCGAAGCCCCGAGTCATTAAGTGACCACACATGCTGGCCCCCATCACTCCGGTGCCAACCCAACCGATCTTCGTCATACCCGGATCTGCAGGGCCGAACGCTGTCATCGATCGATTCCCTTCCGTCGCCGGTGGTCGTTGGTGTCCGGCCAGAGCAAAGCGAGTGGGCTACCAGCGATGTTCGGGTGGAGAGAGGACTTCGCTCATAATCACTGCCTGCCGCAGCGATTGGGAATTCCTGAGCATGCGAACCAACTCGAGCGACCACACGGTCGCTACCGTCGTAGCCACCGTGTCGTCGTCACTGATCATCTCCCCACTGCCCAGCCCACCGAGGCGGTGATCAAACCTGGCATGCAATCGCGCCGTCAACTTGTCGTCAGCGTGACCGACTTCTTCGCCCAAGTGTTGAGCGTGTTCTTCAAGGTCAGACGTATCGAGAAGCGTGGCCTCGGTCGCGTGCGACCGGGATCGGGACACCGTCTGGGCCATGGTCGGGTGATCGGCGGGCGGCTGCCCTTGAGCCGGGCCCGCCGCCCTCCGTCCGGGCGGCCGCCTCTGCGGGAGGACGCGCGCCGGCGCTCGCGTGAGCAGGGTCGGCAACAGCAGGAGAACCGAGGCGAAAGCAATCGAAATGCCCGCCACCGCGAAGCACGCGATCTGCTTGAGCGCGGGAGGCTCGCACGGCCGGGCCTTTACTTAAATTAAGGGTGCGAAACTGAATGCCGGCTACATCAATCGCTCGACCCATGTTCCGGCCGATCCATACGCCGATCTGCC
>CAYNDU010000710.1:0-2346 GCA_964395615.1 uncultured Pirellulaceae bacterium
TGTGCGAAGCACCCTACGGGCCGTTCCGGCAATTGACTCCTGACCCCTTTACCCTGCCCCCTTTGCCCTAACCCCGAACCGCAACGCGAGAAGGCGTGAATGGAATGCGGAATCCGAATCGACCCTATCAGCTTTCGATCTTCCTGGCGGTGGCGACGGTCGGCGCGTTTTGGATCGATCTTCCGATTGCCGAGTATTCTCGACGCGACTGGGTCATTGGCGATTTGCGCAAGTTATTGGATGTCAGCGAGGTATTCGCCCATGGATTTGGTGTCGGGCTGATCTTATTGACGGTGCTGGTCCTGGACCCGGCACACCGGCGTCACGTGCCGCGAGTTGCAGTGTGCGCGTTCGGTGCGGGCCTGATCGCTCAAGCGGGCAAGTTCATTTTGCCGCGCATTCGCCCACAGGCGTTTGATTTTCAAGGAGACGTCTTCAGTTCGTTTGTCTACTTTCGAGACTCGGCGACTGACCTTACGGGACGGGCGATCCAATCGTTTCCCTCCGGGCACACTGCGACGGCGGTCGGATTGGCCGTGGGCCTGTCGTGGCTCTATCCACGAGGTCGGTGGTTATTTTTGATCTTCGCCGTGTTGGCTGCGGGACAACGAGTGGAATCATCGGCACATTTCGTCAGCGATACGTTGGCAGCGGCCGCCGTGGGATTCGTCGTAGCCGGACTGATCGTGGACCCCCGAGTGCTCGGTCGACGATTCAACCGTTTCGAGGGTCGTCGACCCGTTGACGACAACTTACCTGTTTCCGAATCTGCCCTCAACCGAAGTGATGCCACCAGGCGATCGCGCGCTGCGTAGGTCATGGCACCGGGTATTGTCTCAGGCATGACGTTTGTCGGTTTGCTCAAATCCACGCACCCTGATAGATTACGCAGCAGATGTCGATCCCTCGCGGGGGCACGGATCTTCATCAATCGGGGAGTTGTATCATGCTTAAGTTAGGGGTCCTCGGCATCCTTTGTTGTTTGAAATTCAGCGGAGACGGAATTGATCGAGATGGTGAATCGACCGAGACTTCGGTGACACGGCCGTATCACGAAATTCACGCCGAATTGCGAAGTTTGTTACAAAAGGAAGCCTCGCCGAAATCGCGGGACACCTGGGCCGAGACGGTTGTCGAGCTCACTCAACTTTATGGCGAACTGATGCGTGACACCCGGCGGGCCGACAGCGGGTCGCTGGAGTCCTATCGACTCAAGTTGAGGAGCCGATTGCTGCAAATCCAGAAACAGCTCGAAGCCGAGCAGAAACGGCGGGCGCGCCACGATCACGCCGATGCGGCCGAGAAGCAGGAGCGTCTCTATGCCTCGATCCGATGTCTGGCACGGCGGATTCCACCAAACCGACTGGCGGAGCAACCGGAGTTACTTTCGCTCTTGCAGCGCGGGGGCGCGGGTGGCGGTGGGGTCGGCGGTGCAGGAGGGGGTGCCGCCGGCGGCGATTACGGTCCCGCCCTGATCGAGTTGATTTATCGGACAATCTCTCCCAAGTTCTGGAACGTCAATGGAGGGCCGGGCAGCATTGCCTACTATCGCCCCTGGTTCGCGCTCGTCGTCCGCGCAACGCCCGAGATTCATGAGAAGATCGGGGGTGCGTTGGGAGGTGGTGCGAGGAAATCACCCTGAGCCGTCGGAGGTTTCCATCGGACGTTGATCGGCGACGCCCGCTGGGCGCCGCGTTGCGAAGATAATGACCGCAGCGCCGACCAGAACGATGAATGCGGCGGCCACCAGCCAGCTGAGCGGAAGTTGTTCCTGGTTCTCGACGTCCCATCCGTACCGACGGATCACATCCTGATACCGGCCCATCATCAGCAAGAGTCCATTGTGGCCTGCGTGCAGGACCATTCCGGGAAAGACACTTCCGGTGCGGAGACAGACCCAGCCGAGCACGAGTCCAAGCAACGTGCTCGGCAAGAACCGTTCCGGAGTCAAGACACTCGGCGTCAGAACGTGGAATAGCCCGAATAACAGGGCAGAAGAGACCAATGCGCGTCTTCGACTCAGGCGACCACAAAGCCCGTTGAGCAGATATCCACGGAAGAAGAACTCTTCGAGCACTGCCGGAACGATGGCCAGCGACCCGATGACAAGTAGGGGTGAGAGTTGCGACAACGAATCGACCAGTTTCTGGGCAGTCGAAACCTGGTTCGCGTCCAGCGACGCCAACCCGCACCAGCTGCCGATCAGAAACGCCTGGTGGGCGAACGGCCAGACCGACACGGCCAATAGCAGCGCCCCGACCCACGCCGGCCATGGTGGCCGCGACCATTGGAACGCGCGGCCAAACGGCACACGTTGAGCCAGACAAAACAGGATGGGGCAGATTC